>SLKJ01000078.1 GCA_007134675.1 Bacteroidales bacterium | reverse complement strand
TTAAATTAATAATCAGCTAATTAAATGTTGCAGGTTATTCATATTCAGTGTTTCAATTCCCATGGATCCCCCTGTTTTATATATATTGTTTTGTGAGACTTTAGTATCATGGGGATTCATCATTAATCAATGTCAGGTTATTTATCAAATCTGGCCAGCCAGTTAAACACTATCTTTTTCCCGTCAGGTGTCAGAATAGACTCAGGGTGAAACTGGACTCCGCATATATCAAGGTGTCGGTGACTCATTGCCATAATGTAGCCTTCATTATCCAGTGCGTCTATTCTAAGGCAGCCGGGAACGGTATCTTTTTTTACTACCCATGAGTGATATCTTCCTCCGGGAAATTTTGCCGGAAGGCCATCAAAAAGATAGTGGCCTGGCTCCATTAAATTTATATTTGTGGCAACGCCATGATAAACTTTGTCAGTATTCAGAAGGCTTCCGCCAAAAACCTCAGCTATAGCCTGCAGACCCAGACAAACCCCGAAAATCCTCTTACTTTCCTTATACATGGTTATTATCTCAAGCAGGTTTCCTGCCTCTGAGGGTATTCCGGGCCCGGGTGAAAGAAGGATACCGTCATATTTCTGTATATCCTCCATTGCAATGCAGTCGTTCCTGTATACATCGGTTTTATGGTCACTGTATTCATTCACATAATGCACGAGGTTGTAGGTGAACGAATCGTAATTATCTATTATAAGTATTCTGGCCATTGTATCTATTTTATGTTTTCTGCCATTTTGAGCGCCTGTCTCAAAGCTGATAATTTACTTTTAACCTCCTCAAGTTCTTTTTCCGGAACCGAATCGATAACAATTCCCGCACCTGCCTGTAAAACAAGTTTGCCTCCGTAAGTTGCAAAAGACCTGATCATTATGGCATGATTGAGCGACCCGCTAAATCCGATATAGCCAATGGCTCCTCCATAGTATCCGCGACTTGTGGGCTCAATACTATTTATCAGCTGTATGGCCCTGTGTTTTGGAGCACCAGAAAGGGTTCCTGCCGGAAAGGTATCGGCAAAAACCCTGTATCTGTTTTTTCTGTCATTAAGATCTCCTGTAACAGTTGAGACAAGGTGAATGACATGCGAATAGGCATGTACCTCCTTGTAGCTGCTGACCCTTACATTGCCTGAGTGCCGGCTGAGATCGTTTCTTGCCAGATCTACAAGCATTGAATGTTCTGAATTTTCCTTCGGATCAGCCAGAAGTGCTTTTGCCAGCCCTTCATCACTTAATTTATCCCCGGTTTTGGGTATGGTTCCGGCAATCGGATTAATTACTGCACTTCCTTCATTTATCTGAAGCTGTGCCTCAGGTGAGGATCCAAAAAGTTTGTAGGCAAGGTAGTCAAAATAAAAAAGGTAGGGAGAGGGATTAACTGACCTCAGGGCCCTGTAGACGCAAAATTCATCACCCTGAAAAGCCTGTTCGAATCTGCGGGAGAGTACTATCTGAAAAACATCACCCCTTGCGCAATGCTTTTTACCGCGAACAACCATTTCAATGAACTTTTCATCTTCGAGGTTGCTGACCTCTGAGCCGGTTGTTTTAAACGGGAATGTTGCAGTGTTTTTGTTGGATATAAGAGAAAGTACAATCCTGGTTAGCCTTTCTTCATAACCTTTACTCAGTTCACAGATTGACATGGTGCTGTTAAAGTGGTTAATAGCAATTATAACTGAGTACAGATCATATTTGATTAACGGGACAGGAGAAGGGGCTCCTTTATTTTCGATGTTTACATTGTCGAACAGGTTTATGGCTTCATAGGAGGTGAACCCGAAAATTCCAGGGAGTATCTTTTCCCCCGGCATATTGCTGATATTTATGGCACCGGTAAAAGCGTCAGTTGCAGTTACGGCATCATTTTCCCCCTCAAGGGGTCTTACAGTGACCTTGTTATCCGGATAATATTCCTTTATCTCCTTTTCTGTAATTTCAATACCTGCAACCGGATTAAGGCATATGTAGGAGAAGGCATCCTGCCTGGAGCTGAAATCAGTACATTCCAAAAGCAGGCTCTGCGGAAAAGTATCCCGGAGGCGCAGGTAAAGGCCAACCGGGGTAAGGGTATCTGCCGAAAAATTCTTTACTGAGGCTTTCAGGTTAATCGTTTGCATATTGTTTCATTATTGTTTGAATTCATGTCAGATATATTACTTTTTGCCGGGATCTGTCGCAATTACAATACCAGCGACGGTTATGGCCGGAACATTTGCATAAAAAAAGCCCGCTGTGTTAAGCGGGCTTAAGTAATTATCAAATATTCCAGATCAATAAATACAGTGCTTAACATAGCTGTTTGAAAGACTGTGCCACCACCAGATGTTATTTTTCATTATCCTCTGCATATCAGATTCATTTTTATACGATGTAAAAGTACTATAATTTTCTAAAAAATATACCTGCCTGAAAAAAAAACAGAAATTTTTGCTGAACTTAGAAAAAAATCACTATAATTGCATTCAGAAAAGATAATACAGTTATGGTAGCTAATTCATATTTTTCCCGGAACTTTTTTTTCTTTTATTTTTTGAATAAAAGGGGCCGGGTTATGCAATGAACTGATCATATCATAATATACAAATAGAAAAGGGCCCCTTGAGAAAGGGGCTTTTTTTGTGTCCCTCGATCTTGGAATTGAAATGAAAAACTGAATCAGATGAATAAAAGGAAATCACAGGAGCAATCGATAATAGCAATTGTCGGTACAGGTCTGATCGGATGTTCGATGGCTGAGGGGCTCAGGGATATTGCAGCGGAGATAATTGGCGTGGACAAAAATACTGGGCATTTGCAGGAAGCATTTTACCGGGGATGGATAGACAGGAGCATGTCGCTTGAGAAAGCTGCCGGTTATGCGGATATAATTATTGTTTCCGTACCTGTTGATAAATCAATTCAAATACTACCTGTGATCCTTGACCTTATGTCTCCCCGGGCAACAGTAATTGATGCCGGATCAATCAAAGGGGCAGTATGCCGTATTACCCGGGACCATTCAAGGAGGAATCAGTTCGTGGCTGCCCATCCCATGGCCGGACTTGCTGTTTCAGGCCCTGAAGCTTCTGATTCAGGAATTTTCAGGAATAAAAAAGTATTAATATGTGAGAAGGAAAGAAGTTCTGAAGCGGCTCTCGGAAATGCTTCTGTAATATTTGACAAGCTGGGTATGGAAACAGTTTATATGGATCCTGACCTTCATGATTTATGTGTCGCAAGGGTTTCGCATCTCCCCCAGATTTTGGCCTACAGCCTTGCAGCGCTAAGTGCAGGAGAGGACAAAAGTAACGAACTAATGCTGAATATCGCCTCTTCTGGTTATGAGTCCGCTACCCGCCTTTCCGCCAGTCCCTCCGATGTTTGGATCCCTGTTTTTCAGCATAACAGAACAAACCTGTGCGATAGTCTGGATGAAATAATTTCAAGTCTGGCAGGACTGAGGGACATGATAAAGGATGGCAGTTGGGAGTCTCTCGAGGGTCATATTGAAAAAGCAAATAAATCAAGAGAACTTTTTATATCAGTTTATAAATAATGATCAAAATGGAAAAGATAAACGGTTCATATCTGGAAAAGAAGGTGGAGAAACATAATGGAGAAAACTCCATTAAACCGCTTATAATAGCCGGACCATGCAGTGCCGAATCTCCTGAGCAGTTGCTGGAGGCAGCAAATTCATTGAAATCAGGCGGAAATGTTGATTATTTCCGTGCCGGCCTCTGGAAACCCCGTACCTCGCCTGATTCATTCCAGGGAGTTGGTGCCGTGGGACTTAATTGGCTCAGGGAAGTGAAACAGGAAACGGGCATGATGGTGGCAACAGAGGTTGGTTGTGAGAAGCATGCGCTGGAAGCTCTTAAGTTTGATGTAGATCTTCTGTGGATAGGGGCAAGAACAGTCAGTAACCCTTTTATTGTTCAGGAAATTGCCGAGGCCCTTCGGGGAGTTGATATACCGGTGCTTGTAAAAAACCCTTTAAACCCTGACCTTGAGCTATGGTTAGGTGCAATTGCAAGGTTCATGAAACAGGGGATAAGTCAGGTTGGCGCCATTCACAGGGGATTTTCTCTTTGGGGTAGGTCTGTTTATCGAAATCCGCCTATCTGGAAAATACAGCGGTCCCTTCAGGAGCGCCTTCCGGGTATAACCATGGTTTGTGATCCAAGTCATATAGCCGGAAAAAGAAGCCTTTTACCGCTTGTGTCCAGGAAGGCAATGCAGGAGGGTGCCAATGGCCTTATGATAGAAGTACATCCTGATCCTGTAAATGCCATGAGCGATGCTCCCCAGCAACTTAACCCCAAATCTTTTTATAATCTTATCAGGGATTTAGATCTTCACAGTCGCCACGCCTCTTCAGCTGCAGATCCGCTGATAGATGAATTAACCTCGGAAATAGATCAGGTAGATGAACTGCTGGTACATACTATAGCAAGCAGGATGGAGCTGTCCAGACAGATTGCAATGATGAAAAATTCCGATTGTTCAGGCGACTTGCAACCTGCAAATCTGGAAAAGGCTCTTGAAAGGTTGCACCTGCTGGCATCAGACGACGGACTGAGGCCTGATTTTGTGCACAGGTTATTTTATGAGATTCAACGGGAATCCTGTAATATGTAATCTTCCTGAGCCGGAGTTATTAATAAATAAAAATTTCCAGTTAACTTTAAGCCTTTTAAATATCGGGGTATTTCAGGAGCATATACCTTGCGTTGATTTTTTACAGATATTACTGCTATTGATATTTTTACAATGGAACAAATTACTGTTAATCTGAATAACCGGCAATCACTTGTGGTTGTGGGAGAATGTCTCGATAACCTGCAGAAATATTTTAAGGGCAGAAGTGCATACATAATCACGGACAGGAATCTGGACGGCTATTACAGGAAACGTTTTCCTGATTGTCCGGTATATGTGGTTGAACCTGGGGAGAAAAGCAAGACTCTTGAAGTGGTTGGAGATATCTGCAGATGGCTGCTGGAACAGGGAGCTGACAGGGGATCATTCATTACAGGGATCGGTGGTGGAGTTGTATGTGATCTGACAGGCTTTGTTGCTGCCACATATATGAGAGGGGTAAAATTCGGTTTCGTTGCAACAAGCCTGCTGGCAATGGTTGATGCAGCCATCGGAGGCAAAAACGGGGTAAATCTGGATGGCTATAAGAACATAATAGGGACATTCACTCAACCTGAATTTGTTATATGCGATGTTGATATGTTACTGAGCCTTCCGGAGAATGAATTTATAAATGGAATGGCAGAGGTTATCAAGCACACCCTGATTAAGGATAACAAGGGTTTTGCCCATATTGAACAATATAATGATCGCATACTTGCAAGGGACCGGAATGAGATGGTATCTCTGGTCAGCCACTCTGCCCGGATCAAAGCGGGAATTGTTGAGATGGACGAGCTTGAGCATGGTGAAAGGAGGAAGCTTAATCTCGGTCACACCTGGGGACATGCATTGGAAAAGGTTACCGGCCTGCCTCATGGCGAGTCAGTAGCCATAGGAATCGCTTTTTCAGCCAATCTCTCCGTTAAAAAAGGGTTGATGAAGGAGGAGGAGAGAAAAAGGCTCCTGGGACTTCTCAGGGGATACGGACTGCCGGCAGAAAATCCCTCTGTTCCGTCCGATGTGCTGAATGCACTTATTAAGGATAAAAAAAGGGAAGGGGGATCGATACACTTTATTTTGATGAGAGGTATTGGTGATACTGTAATTGAACCGATTGATGTAAACGAACTGGAAAAATTTGCCTTAGATGGAGTCTGAAGCCAAAATATGTGTCAGTATTGGAAATGTACCTGTTGATACGATATCGGTCATTCTTGATCAGGTTGATATGGCTGAAATACGGATTGATATGGCAGGTCTGGATACCAGGGAACTGCAGACGGTATTTTCCAGCCACAAAAACCTCATTGCAACCTGCCGTGAAGGAGAGTTTGATAATGAGGAGCGGGCCCGTCTGCTTGAAAGTGCCATTAAATATGGTGCAGCATGGGTTGATATCGAAGCTGATTCAGATCCGCTGTGGAGGGACAGGATGGTAAAAACGGTTAAAGCAGCCAAATGCAGTCTCATTCTTTCAAGGCATTTCTATACCCATACCCCTTCTCCTGCGGAATTGAGAAAGTTTGTTGATGAGATGTTTGAGATGGAAGCTGATGTGGTGAAGATTGCTTCGCAGGTTAACAACACAGCCGAAGCCGCTGCTTTGCTGGGACTGTATGCCGATTACAAAAATATAGTATCGATAGGAATGGGTCCGGTTGGAGTAATAACCCGGCTGGCTGCACCTTTACTTGGCGCACCTTTTACTTTTGCCTCATTCGGTGACAGTCCGCTGACCGCAGCCGGCCAGATTGAGTATAAGGAAGTAGCTGAACTTATTGACAGAATAACATCTTATGGATAATAAAATATTTCTTCCAGGAGATAACCCGAGTATGCTCTATTATGCAGTTTTCGGCAATCCTATCCTCCACAGCAGGAGTCCCCAGATATACAATTCGCTTTTTACCCGCGATAGTGTAAATGCATTTTATACCCGGATCCTTACTGAAACAGGCAGGGCGGTATGTGATATAATCAGGGGACTGGGCCTGGCAGGAGCAAATGTTACCACGCCATTCAAGGAGGATGTGATTTCTTTAATGGACAGCCTCTCGGCCGATGCTGAAAAGATCGGGGCAGTCAACACCATTATCAATACCGGAGGTGAACTGGTGGGTTATAATACCGATGGAGATGGCATTACAGGATTGCTGGAGGATGAGGGCCTTGTGCTTCCTCAGCGCAGGTGCCTGATGATAGGAGCCGGAGGAGCAGGGAAGTCTGCTGCGCTCGGGCTCCTAAATGCAGGGGCTGATGTATCTATTACAGACCTGGACACTGATAAGGCCTCTGCTTATGCTGACAGGACAGGATGCGGGTTTTTTACTCTTGACGAAGCGGTAAAGAATATTGGGGAGTTTGATATCGTTGTACTTGCAGTGCCCCCCGGGGTCTATCCCTTTAAATTAGAGCAGATTACACCTGATATGACCATTGTTGATGCCAACTACAGATCGCCCTCGAAAACCGGATTTCTTGAATCTCTTCCCTGCAAGGTGATAAAAGGTGATGGATGGCTTATATATCAGGCAGTTAATGCTTATAAACTGTTTACAGGGGGTGAGGCTGATATTGACATTATGAAAAAGGGAGTAAGGGAGGATATTAGTTTTCAGAATCCTGTAATAAAAATTATAGGAAATGATTCGCAGGATTTCAGATCATATGGTGTTGCTGATATGCTTGTTGATGGACGGGGAATGGACGATGAATATATAAACCGGATTATTGATGAAGAAAAAAGTCGGGCCTTCGGCAATAAGAGGTAAATTGCAGGCTCCCCCTTCCAAAAGCTATGCTCAGAGGGCCATTGCTGTTGCTGCCATGGCCAGGGGAGATTCAGAGATTCTTTTCCCTGGAAGTTCAGATGATGTTAATGCGGCCATCAGGGTCGCAGGGCAGCTCGGAGCAAAGGTTTCAGTGTCCGGCGACAGCCTCCGTATTTCAGGGGGCATATCGGTTCCCAACGAACAATTGGATTGTGGTGAGGCAGGTTTGAGCATCAGGATGTTTTCATCTGTTGCGTCTGTATTTCATGATCCTGTTACCCTTTCAGGAAGTGGATCATTACTTACCCGACCCATGAAGGTTGTGGAGGAATCTTTAAGGGCAATAGGAGTAGAATGTTTGACAAACAACGGATACCTTCCTCTCACTGTACGCGGACCAATAAGGGGGGGGGTAGCAGAGATTGACGGTTCTTTCAGCTCGCAGGTATTGACCGGTATGCTTATAGCTTCTCCTTACGCACAAAGCGATGTAACATTGCTGGTAAATAATCTTAAAAGCCGTCCGTATATCGACATAACTCTTGACGTGATGGCTGAGTTCGGCGTAAAGGCAGAAAACAATGGTTATTCAGAGTTTTTTATCAGGTCAGGGCAAAAGTATAGTCCGGTTGATTATCTTGTAGAGGGGGACTGGAGTGGGGCTGCATTTTTACTTGTAGCCGGTGCTGTCGGTGGTGAGGTTACAGTCGGGAACATTGATGTGGAATCTCCCCAGGCGGACAGGGCCATACTTGATGCCCTGAAAATTTCAGGAGCACTTGTCTCTGTGCGCGGTCAGGAGATTTGTGTCACCAGGCGCCCATTGAAAGCTTTTGATTTTGATGCAACTGATTGTCCCGATCTGTTCCCCCCGCTGGTATGTCTTGCTTCATACTGCAAGGGTGAAACCAGGATAAGGGGAGCCGGAAGGCTTATTCATAAGGAAAGTAATCGTGCAGAAACGTTGCGGGAGGAGTTTGGTAAACTTGGGGTTTCGGTCACCGTTGAGCAGGATATAATGGTCGTGAAGGGGAGCGGGTGCAAAGGGGGGATTGTATCTTCGCATGGTGACCACCGTATTGCCATGGCATGCGCCGTGGCTGCAATTGCTTCTGAAAATGGAGTGGATATTGAGGGTTCAGAGGCCGTAAAAAAGTCATATCCTGATTTTTTTGAAGATCTTCAAAAACTGAGGGCGGACTGATTTATGATGTTCCACAAGTAAACTATCAGCCGGATATAGCAAATTTTAAGAGTATTTAAACTATAACATACCAGATATGAACAGTACAGGAAGGATATTCAGAACAGGTCTGTTTGGGGAGTCGCACGGACCGGGTGTTGGAGTGACCATAGATGGTTGTCCTCCGGGAATTCCCCTTTCCCCGGAAGATTTCAGCCCGGACCTGGGTCGCCGCAGGGCAGGCAAAGCAGGTACAACACCAAGGGTTGAAGAGGACCTGCCCGAGATAGTTTCAGGTCAGTTTAATGGTTATACTACCGGGGCACCACTAACAATAATGTTCAGGAATATGAATGTTCGTTCAGGCGATTATGCTGACCTGCGCGAGACTCCCAGGCCTGGTCATTCAGATTTCGTTGCATATAAAAGATTTAAAGGATTTAATGATTACCGTGGAGGCGGTCATTTTTCCGGTCGGCTTACTCTTTGCCTTGTTGCGGCAGGAGTGGTTGCAAAAAAGCTTATATCGCCGGTAAATGTTGCTGCACAGCTTATCAGCGCAGGAGGAAATAAAAATATTGAGAAAACCGTCGCTGATGCTCTCAGGGATGGCGATTCGGTGGGAGGTATTGTTGAATGCAGGGCAAACGATATTCCTCTTGGTTGGGGTGAACCTTTTTTTGATTCTGTTGAGTCAGTCATAGCCCATCTGGCATTTGCAATTCCTGCAATCAAAGGTATTGAATTCGGATCAGGTTTTGCTGCTGCCTCCATGCGGGGCAGTAAACATAATGACCCTATTATCGATGAATCGGGAAAAACTGCAACAAATAATGCAGGAGGCATATCCGGGGGACTGACAAACGGGAATGAGCTTGTATTCAGGATAGCCGTAAAGCCAACTTCGAGCATCTCAGTGAAACAAACAACCTGGAGCATAAAATCAAAAAAGGTTGAAGAACTCAATGTGAAGGGGAGGCATGATGCATGTATAGCCCTGAGGGTGCCTGTAGTGCTGGAAGCGATTACCGCAATTGCCCTGGCTGACCTTAAATTGCTGTCAGAAAGCAGATCATGAGAATACCAGCATGTTGATAACTTTCCCGAAGCCATAGCTAATGTCTTGTTTATCAGTCTTATGACCTTGTGTTGTAATAATTATCTGAAATATTTATCAACACTATTACAAGTAATTATTGTTAAGATGATATTTTCATTTTACTTTGTGCAGATATTGAAAATAAATTCAATCCGGTTCAATAAAGGATAATATTTTTATACCAATTAAAGTTATTGCTCTGAGAAACAATTTGCAGCGAAATGTCGATGACTTAGTTATAGTTCAACGTATCATCTGATAATTTGACTTCAGTATATGAGCATATTCAGTGTTTAACCGGTATTAATCTAACATAATTTATCTGAGACTATGAGATTATTATTTTTTTTGACCGTATTGGCAATATCACTGGTGGCCTGCAGATCAGGCAGGCAGATGACCGCAGTTGAACCGCCTCCTGAACCTCCGGTCTATGAACCTGTTGCTGAGGAGCCCGAAGAGGATGTTGTCGAACCTGAAGAAATTCAGGTGATTGAAGAGAGTTTCGTTTTTGAGCACAAGGAAGATGAGGCCAGCCATGAAGTAAACCGTTTCTTTGTTGTTCTTGGAAGCTTCAGGGTTATTGAAAACGCAAATCGTTTTAAAGCCAAACTTGAAAGTGAGGGGTTCAATCCTGTAATTTTGCTGTCGGAGACCGGACTGAACAGGATTTCTGTCAATTCATATTCACTGGAATCTGACGCCAGGCAAAGGGTTATGCAGATACGCAGGTCATATCCGGAATACCATGATGCCTGGTTGCTGATCAGAAAGTGATAACTGTGCTTCCAGGAGGTTCTGATAAATCAGTGCAGTAGATATAGTGGCCTGAGATATAGTGGCCTGATAAACCTGCGGGTACTATATAAATTGGTAGCAAATAATGAATGGTATTCCAGTTGCTAAATATTTCCTGTAAGGAATCCGCAGAGTGCATAAACGCTGTAAAAGATCTTTGTTTCACCTTTACCTGTCATTTCCCAGATTCTTTTTCCTGATTCATCATTTATTGTGATCATTGTCTTTTCTTCTTTTTGGTGGACAACCTGGTAACCGATCCTTTCCAGCGCATTCCTTGTCCATCGAACCTCAGTTTTTGGTCCCCGCAGCCCGATAGATCCCCTTGGTTTTCGCTTAACGCGGAAATCTCCCCTGGATGTGTTGAACAATAGATTGGTATGCTGAAACATTTTTCCGAATGAGCCTTCGAGGATCAGATCCTCCGGTGAGCCCTGGTAAATACCATCCGGGAGCATAAGCCATATTTTGTCAGCCTCCTGGATTGCAATATTCAGGTCATGGGTGGAAAAAACGATGGTCCTGCTTCTTTCCGAAGCAAGTTTATGCAGCAGGTGGATAACTTCATATTTGTTCGGGAGGTCGAGAAATGCGGTAGGTTCATCCAGAACGATGATATTGGTATCCTGTGCCAGTGTGCGTGCTATCATAGTCCGCTGCCTCTCTCCGTCACTGAGCTGATTGATATACCTGTGTTTCATGGATGATATACCAACCATATTCATTGCATCCTCAACTTTTTCCCTGTCCCCGGGAAGCAACCGGCCCATCCAGTTAGTGTAAGGATAACGGCCAAGGGATACAAGGTCGTATACTTTAAGGTTATTGACGTACACTGTCTCTGTCGAGACAAATCCAACCATTCTGGCAAGATCATTCCCCGAAAGGGTTGTTATATCTTTATTGAAAAGAAGTATATTGCCCGAAAGGGGGGAGAGCAGTCTGACAAGACTCCGCAAGAGGGTGCTTTTACCAATACCGTTGGGCCCGAAAAGAGCCACCAGTTCAGATTTGCCAGCGCTTACGCTGATGTTTCTGAAAATTTCGCCCGATGAATTTTTCCTCCCGCTGAAGCCTATGGAAATATTTTCGGTGCGCAATATCTGGCTGTTGCTATACATAGTATCAGAAAATACCGGTTATCTTTTGATTGCGTATTACGATCCATATTACCACCGGGATACCGAGCAGCGCGGTGACTGAGTTTATCGGGAGACTGCTTTCAAGGCCCGGAAGCCGCGCGATTATGTCGCTGCCCAGCATCACTATCCCACCGGTCAGCATGGTAGCGGGCAAAAGCACAGCATGATCGGCATTGCGGAAAAGTAACCTCGACAGGTGAGGTACGGCAATACCGACAAACGCAATTGGTCCGCAAAAAGCTGTGATTGTTCCTGCCAGCAGGCTTGTACTGAAAAATACCAGTATACGTGCCATGGTTACATTCATTCCGAGGCTGCGGGAATAATTTTCTCCCAGAAGCATGGCATTCAGTAGTTTGACTGATGCGAACGAAAGAAGCAGTCCCCCCCCAACGGCAGGAACCATGATCCGGAGCTGGCCGGAGGTTACTCCACCCAGACTGCCCATGGTCCATATCATAAAGGATTTAAGCATTGATTCGGTGCTGAAATATTGCATAACGTTTACCATGGCACCGGTAGCGCTGCCGAACATTATACCCAGGATAAGTATTGTCATAATATCACGAACCCTGAAACTTACCAGCAGGATAAGCATAAGCACAAGTCCCGATCCTGCCCAGGCCGCCATTACCATATACCATGTTCCAGGCTGGGAAAGACCGGTTTTTCCGCTGATAAATGAAAATCCCATCACTACGGTTGCCACTCCCAGG
Organism: Bacteroidales bacterium; assembly: GCA_007134675.1. Lineage (GTDB taxonomy): Bacteria > Bacteroidota > Bacteroidia > Bacteroidales > PUMT01 > PXAP01. The sequence continues at coordinate 12,301 of SLKJ01000078.1, read as the reverse complement.
CTGGCGCCTGCGCTGATGCCCAGCACATAGGGTCCGGCCAGGGGGTTTCTGAAAACTGTCTGCATCAGCAGTCCGCTTACCGACAACCCGGTTCCGGCAAGAAGTGCAGTCATCGCCCTCGGAATGCGCAGGTCAGTTATTATTATTCCCCATTCCGGCCTTGAGGCTTCACTCCCTGCCAGTATGCGTATGATTTCAGATACCGGTATATTTACCGTTCCGGTAAAGAGACTTGCAATAAAAACGGCAACAAGGATTGCGGACAGAGTACCAAACAGGAGCACTTTTTTATAACCGCTGTTATATTCCGGGTTTTCAGTTTGCATATCGGTTCGTGAAACGATGGAGTATTGCAGGATTTATTTATGCGAGTTACGGGGCATCGAATAACAATATCTGCATTAGCGATATGTTATAATCCTTTATTTGTATGACTTTATTTGAATTCATGGTCATCCTCTATTTTTCTGTAATAAACCGGTTCATGTTCCGGAAGGAGATCAGGGTGTATGATATGTATTAAATCCCTTAGAATAATGTTTGGATTCATAATTCCCGACTCCCAGTAATCGTTCCCGCCAAATCTGTTAAGTCGTGCATTATTGTTGTAAAGGTTGCCAAGCCTGAAAGGCCTCAAAGTTGCCAGCCTGCTGTCTGTGTTTTCAATCTCCTTTTTTGAAAGGGCAGTGCCGATATTGATCCAGTAATCAGCTGTTGATGCCTTTTCAATGACATTTTCAATGTCAACCGGAAAATTCTCCCTTCCGCGGTAACCGTCCCACAAATATTTTCCTCCTGCATCACCAGTGAGTGTGGCAAAATGAGATCTGCCTCCGGGTACAAACCAGCTGTCCCTCCAGGGTAATCCACTCATGATCATCGGCACTTTTTCTACATTCGCAGCCAGATCCACCAGCTTATGGTAATCATTTTCGACCTCATTGAATTTTTCGGCTGCAAGATCCTGTTTCTGAAAAAAATGTGCAATGAACTTGATCCACTCAGCCTGTGCCAGTGGTGATCCTTCAAGATATTCTCCTGTTATAACTACTTTCATACCCAGGCTGTTGAGACGGTTAAGCCAGGCATTGGCTTCAGCACCCACACCATAGGCAAGAATAATATCCGGATTCAGATCAAGTATCCGTTCATAGTCAAGATTCATTTCATAACCGATATCCGGAATTTCTCCATTCTCAATACGATTTCTGATATCAGGGTTGAATATGTAATCCCTGCCCGATACTGCTTCTATTCTGACTGTTTCATCTATAAAATCCAGCATCGCGATATGCGTGGTTGAAAGGCATATAACTGATCTGACAGGGGTACGTATCAGGGTTCCTTCCGGCAGGGACTCAGGAAGATGCATGTCATGGTCGGCCAGTATATAGCTGAAAATCACATCACGGGCTCCCTGCCAGGGGTTGTAAACTTTAAGTAGATGGTAACCGTCATTCTCTTCAGCAGTAAACCCCGTTGAATGGGTAACCCTGGGGTTAACATAACCAGGCTGATGGCTTTTTTCACTGTTATCACGGCAGGAGAGCTGCAAAAACACCAGGAGAGTAATAAAAAAAACAGAAAAACCTGGTCTGGAGGCGACTATTGATCCCTTTATCATAATATTTTATCGTTCCTTTTGCGGAATAATACATTCCGGCCTTTGAAAAACTCTTATATCCGGTTACTTAATTGAGGGTTTATTATCACAAACTACTCAACTATCTTATAATTGTAATTTTTGTTGTAAAATGTTCCTGGCCTGATAATATTTTCAATAAATAGGTGCCGGATGGTATCCGGCCCAGATCAATCAATAATCTGGATTCTCCCGGCGAAGGCCTTTTCATAAGGAGACTACGGCCCGATATCGAAAGAAGTTCAAACCGGATATCCTCAGAGAAAGGCATGCCGGATTCTACAATTAAGTAAGAATTAGCCGGTACGGGGTAAATTCTGAGTTTACCATCCGGCTGATTTGGTAAAGCCAGGTTCGGACTAAGGATGATTATCTGGGCAGAAGTATCTGAGCATGCACGGTTTCGAACCAGTTGCTTTACCGTATAGGTGCCTTCAGTTGAGTAATTTCTGACAGGATTACTGAGGGTGCTGGTATTTCTGTCACCAAATTCCCAGTAGTAACTGGCTGCATTTTCTGACATATCGTTAAACTGAACGGACAGATCATCATGTGAATAGGAGAATCCTGAGACCGGCAATTCCGATGTTTTGACTGTCAGCGTATATTCCATATTTTTAGTATCAGAACTATCTTCGCCGGTAACCGTAAGGGAGACTGAGCGGGTTCCGCTTTCTGAATATGTAACTATATGGGGACCCCTGGTGGAAGCGTTTGGCGGGTTGGCACCGGATCCGAAATCCCACAACCAGGAATCTATATTGCCTGTTGAAAAATCAGTGAATACAAGCTGATCACCTTCACATATCTCAATTGAGCTGACCTGAAAACCGGCCGAGAGCTCATTTCCGGCAAACGGATTGATTCCCTGAAGGCTTACTGCCCCGCTACCAAGCGGATCCAGCCATGGTTCGAGTTGCCGGTTAGATCCTGCATACCTGTCCCATGCCAGTGAAAACTTGCAAAAGAAGTCATTCACGGCATTACCACATCTGGCATCTCCCCCGGTAAGAAAGCCGGTAAGATAGCCATCATGATCAAAAAGCGGACTGCCGGAAGAACCCGGTTCAGTAGTGCCAAGATCCCATCTGTTTATCTGCCAGTGACCGTTGAGTGTATATCCAGGTCCAAATGTGGCAGTTGAGGGAGGGTCATGGTCCACTGCTATTTTTTTAACATCTCCTGAGGGATGATGAATTGAAAAAGTGTTTTCAGGAATTTCTCCCGAGCGGTTCCATCCGGCATAATAAATGTACCAGGACTGTGGTGGCATCTCCCTTAACTCAACAAGTGAGAAATCCAGGTTTGCCTGTGTTGCCAGCAGGTCGGAACCGGACCGGGTATTGTTTGTGGGACCGGGACCACCATTGCAGAAAGGACTTTCGTAACCAAAGAGAAAAACTGAGTTGGCTGCTTTTGAGCTGTCATTGATACAGTGATTGGCCGTTATAATATAGGGTTTACCGTTGTTTGCCGTGTTATTTACGAGAACACCCGTGCAGAGGGTGAAGCCGTTTATCACGATCCTGGCAACAGAATATTTTTCTGTCTGCCATTGATTTCCCGGGGGACAGCTGATATCAATATTGCATTTGCCGGAAGGCCCCGATTGCTTGGTCTTAAGACCGGTAATTCCGATAAAATCATGATTCAGGCTTCCTATTATGAGTTTACCAAAATTTTTAGCCTCATCAGTAACCTGCATTTCCACAATTAATTTGTCACCGCGGACAGGTTCGACAGCCAGTGAGCCTGACGGTTGATTGTTCCGGTAGTCGTAGGAACCAAGAATATGTGATCTGTCCGCATTGTAAATAAAAAAGGATGATCCCGGATTCAATGCAAATTTGCTGAAAATGATGTTAAGTGAATAGGCTCCCCTCGATTCCAGGGCGATGCGCCATACATGTTTTCCACCGGGAAGTTCTTCCCATATACCATCCTGTTTTGGATCAATGTTCACAGCGAAAGATTTTGCAAATACCAGAGGCTTCAGCCTGCTGTCCTCCGTCTCGTCCCGGGTTGCCTTCAAATAATTTGCGTGATCAAATTCCGGCATGGTAATAACAGGGATTTTTTCTAAACCCATGAGTCCCGTTTTTAGAGGTCTTCCTCCGTAACTGATCTGTGAATATGCGTGATAGGATGAGGCATGAAAAAAAAGAACTGCAAGGATATTTACCAATAAGGGGGTAACCCGGTTGATTCTTTTCTTTTTACAATTCATTTCCCAAATATACATGAAAATTTTTTAAGCCAATTTACACACAGACGGATGAAAAAATTTTCATGTTAACGCGAAGCGGTTCCGACTGTAAGCATAAAATTACACATGTACGGATGAAGCATTTGTATTATTTTAAGGGAGCAACCTGATTATCCTTCGTTAATTATCAATGACCTGTAAAAGTAATACCTCCCGGGGCAATACCGGTCTCATGTGTAGAAACCATGTTGTCACCATCGTATATATGAAGTAATCCGGGGGAGTCGTATCCGGTAATCTCCAGTGCAAAGATCATTCCCGAAACCGGGTCAGTTTCAGCATATGAAAACATTTTGCCAATATATGGTGATTCCGGCTGGTGCATATCTTCAATACTCATCCTGAACAGTCCCCCGGCTTCTCCGAAATAAAGCATATCTCCGTCAGGGTTGACCGACAGCCATGAAGGATTGAACCAGTCACCGATTTGTCCAATGACCACATGCCTGTCCGCTACCATACTCTGAGTGTTGATTCTGACCAGCCTGGAATCTGTTTCATGAATTATTTCCGTCCATGCATCATCGTACACAACTTTTCCCCTGCAAAGTACCCAGATGTTGTTATTGCGATCGGCCGCAAGAGCTACCGGGATATCCCCGACTTCTATGGTATGTATTAACTGGTCGGTTTCAGTATCAATTACTGATACCGTGCTGTCTGAAGCCCATCCTCCGCTGTTTGCCACAAAGAGATACCTGCCTGAAGTAAGTATCTGCTCAGGCCCCATACCTACCTCAATAGTATCAGTTACAACTCCTTTTATAATATCTGTTTTGTAAATCTGTCCGTCAAAACTTCCATTTGAAAGATATCCGGTTCCGTTGCCCATATAGGCAAAGTACCTGGGGTATGAGAATCCTGTAATGGTTGATACTGACTCAAATGTTTCAAGGTCAACGACCTCTATTTTTTGTGAATTGTTGGCCACAATTACACCATAATCGCCTGCCATGGAGAATGACTGTACAACATCACCAGCCGGACGTCCGTTGACCATTTGAAACAGATTGTTGACAACCCTGGCCGAATCTGGGTTATACCAGCTAATTGAGCCGTTATTGGCATTGAAGTTACCCTCACATCTTATAAAGGCACCTTTTGCATAGCCTTTTATTTCGGGTCCGGACTCATCCTTTTCACATGAGATGAAAAAAATAATTGCTGAAAGCAGGAGTGTTGAAATTAAAATTCGGTTTTTCATTTTAATGATAATTTAGATTGATATTAAGGTTATTTCAATAGTATTCAAATTCTCTGAGATTATTATTTTCAATGGATTCATGTTTCCGGTTATAGTATATGGCTGTTGTTTTACCGGTAGTTATAATCCACTGAAAAGCTCAGGTGGAGGGTGCGGCCGGGCATAGGGTAGGAGCGTATAACCTGGTAACGGGTGTTAAACAGGTTCATGACCCTTAACTGCAGGAGCCCTGACAAATCTCCTATTTTAATCCGGTAGCCGGCATAGGTGTTGAAAACCATAAAAGAGGGCATCATATAAAGCGGATTGTTGTCATTGGTTGTATACCGGTTTCCGGTGTAGTTTCCGGTAAATCCGAAAAAGCCGTCCATATATGAAAATCCTGCTCTGACTGATCCGGTGTGCCGGGGCACATACATCAGCTGTTTATCCTCCGGAGAGCTGCTCCCGCCATAAGTTTCTGTTATCAGCGAATTAACAAAATTGTAGCTCATTCCAAGGTTGTAGCTCCACCTGCCCAGTGAGCCATCAGAGGCAACACTACTTTCCAGTCCCCGCACCCTGACCTCTTTCCGGTTCTCCGGGTTCCACCAGGAGGCGCTTTCAGATGGCACCCACTGGATCATATTATTGATTCTTGAATTGTATGCATTAACCTCAATGGTCAGTTGATTTTCAGTATATGTCCTGATCTGATGCATTATTCCGATATCTGCCGAATAACCTGATTCGGGCAGTAGATGCCGGTTACCGCCGGGCTGCCAGTACCGGTCGTTGAAAGATGGTACCCTGAACTGGTCGGAATAGCTTGACTTTACTGAAAGACCTTTTAGGGGAAGATCTTTTTTCACTCCTGCCGAAAACTGAAGGGGGATATCAATATCGGTCATGAACTCCTTTCGGAGTGAAGCATTGCCAGTAATCCCCGGAAGGTTCAGTTTTACTGCTGTAATAGCTGCTGAGCGGATTTCGTTGATCTGACCACCGTAGGCATTAACCTCTGCCGAAAGAGAGGAGACTTCAAGGCCGGCATCTGCCGACAGGTATCCGGTTATCCAGAGACGATAGTTCATATCGGAAAGTAGCCGGTTTGACCTTATTTTGGAATCAACCGAATAGAAGTTGTCAGATGCCAGGTTTTTATCCCTGTAAAGCATTTGTTCATTAAACATAGCGGTGTTCAGTGAAAAAGAGGACCTGCTCCAGCGCTTTGTCCATTTGGCATAAACCCTTAGAGAGCTGTCCCTCTGCATTGCATTGGCGGGAAGATGTGAACCCATTACGGCAGGAATCTCCTTTTTCCTGGACTGGTACCAGATACCGGTTTCCAGCATGCTGTTACCCGGAAGTCTTAGAAAAAGGTTCTGGATCAATCCCATATTATCGAGAGAGTTATTTTGTATTCTTTCAACAGGATTGCCGGATTTAAATATATCGGTGTATCTGAAATTGTTTTCGGCACGGTGTGAGAACACCGTAAACTGGTATTGCAGGTTGTTATTCCCGATTTTCCCCGAAAGGGAGTGGTGCCTGTTATCATAAGTTCCCATCTCACTCTTCACACTAACCTGTAACCTGTTTTGCCAGTTGGCGGAATTTCTCAGTAAAACCGATCCTCCGAAATTTCCGCTTCCTGCAATACTTCCTGCTGCACCGTGCACAACTGAAATCTCCTGGACTGCAGCAACCGGGATAAGTGACAGGTCCATGGTTCCAAGGGTGATTGAGTTAAGCGGGAATCCGTTCCAGTTGACAGTTGTCTGGTTTGAGTTTGTTCCCCTCAGGAAAACCGATGATGACGAACCGGGTCCGCCGTTGCTGTTGATATAGGCAGGAGTGAACATTGAAAGGAGCTGACCCGCATCTGCGTTAGAAAACACAGCTTTTATAAGTGAATCCGGAGCACTGATTTTTTTATCTTCGTTGAAAAATGAGTGACGGCTCTGTTCAATAACAACCTCGGGAATTGCAAAAAGAAGTATGCTGTCAATATCAGTCCCAGATTGAAGCTTATCCTTATATAAAGATGAGTCGTATGAGCCTGAAAGAACTGAGGGCAGCAGAAGGTAGAGAAAAGTCAGAATTGTTTTCAAGGTAATTAAAATTATGTTTAAACCCGAACATCTGAAACCGGATTTGGCAGGTCTTCTGACTTACTCCCTTTTTAAACGCCTTCCCATTGCGATAACGTTGCAACAGTGGCAGGAATGTTTAAAAAGAACAAAGGAGATTACAGCAGCGGGTACTGTCCAGGATTTTCACCTGGTTCCCTTTTCGTTCCGCCTGCAGGATATTGCAAACGGAAACCAATCCTGTTGCAAATATAGAAATTTTTCAATATTACCCTCTGAATTCAGGAATTTTTATTTGCCTTACTTATTAACATTCATTATACAACTCTGTTTTTTTTATAAATTTACCCTTGCTAATTGTTTTTTTTATACTTTTTTCATGGACAGAAAATCTGCAGGGAGAAGAATAGAGTATCTCAGGAATAAGCTCGGTGAGCATAATTACCGCTATTATGTGTTGGCTGATCCGGTTATCAGTGACCGGGAATATGACAGCATGATGAATGAGCTCATAAGGCTTGAAAATGAATATCCCGATTTTTTCGATCCTTCATCTCCCTCGCAGCGTGTTGGCAGTGACATAAGCAGGGAATTTGTCCAGGTCAGTCATAAATATCCGATGCTGTCGCTGGGCAACACATATTCCCGTGAAGAGCTTGCCGAATTTGACAAACGTATCAGAAAGGCTGTTTCAGGCAGCTTTGAGTATGTCTGTGAGCTCAAGTATGACGGGGTAGCAATAAGTCTTACCTATATGGATGGTGTGCTTGAACGTGCCGTAACCCGAGGGGATGGGGAAAAGGGCGATGATGTCACACACAATGCAAAAACAGTGAGGAGCATACCACTGAAGCTCAGGGGTGCCGGTTATCCCGCCAATTTTGAGGTTCGCGGCGAAATCCTGCTGCCCGGAGAAGGTTTTGAAAGACTTAACAGGGAAAGGGCTGAGCGTGGCGAAAATCTGTTTGCCAATCCGCGTAACGCTGCTGCCGGTACCCTGAAGATACAGAACTCTGCTCTGGTTGCCCGGCGTCCGCTCGATTGTATCATATTCGGAGTACTTGGCGATGACCTGCCCTTTGAACTGCATTACGAAAATCTTCAGAAAGCCCGGGAGTGGGGATTCAAGATATCTGAAGAGACCGTGAAATGTGAGGGACTGGATGAGGTATTTCGCTTTATTGATCACTGGGACAGGCAGCGGGTTCATTTACCTTTCGATATTGATGGCGTAGTGGTTAAAATCAATGATTTCATGTTGCAAAGACAGTTGGGTTATACCGCTAAAACACCCAGGTGGGCGATTTCCTATAAATATTCGGCCGAGAGGTCCGCTACCAGGCTTCATGCTGTACAATTTCAGGTGGGCCGGACCGGTGCGGTAACCCCGGTTGCAAATCTCGAACCTGTCCTACTTGCCGGCACGGTTGTCAAAAGGGCCTCATTGCATAATGAGGAGCAGATGAAACTGCTTGATGTCCATCTGGGAGATACTGTTTATGTTGAGAAGGGGGGGGAGATAATACCCAAAATTGTAGGAGTGGATAAAAAGGTCCGCCCCAAAACCAGCAAACCGGTCGATTACATAACAGAATGCCCTGCGTGTGGAACTCCTCTGGTCAGAGTTGAGGGAGAGGCTAAACACTATTGTCCGGCCATAGATACATGCCCGCCACAGATCCTTGGCAGGATCGGGCACTTTGTCAGCCGGAGAGCAATGAACGTAAATATGGCTGAAGCTACAGTTAAGATATTGGTGGACAAGGGTCTGATAAAGGATGTCGGCGACCTTTACAGCTTAAGGGAAGAGGATATTGTCAGGCTTGAAAGATTTGGGCAGAAATCCTCCCGAAACCTGATAAGGAGTATTGAAAACTCCAGGGATCTGCCATGGCACAGACTTCTTTATGCCCTGGGCATAAGGTTTGTGGGCGAAACTGTATCAAAAAAGCTGGCTGCTGAATTTCCTTCGCTTGACCTTCTGATGAGTGCCGGGATGGAAGATCTGCTGGAGGTTGATGAAGTGGGGGAAAAGATCGCATCCAGCATTGTTGATTATTTTTCAAGAGAAGGAAACAGGGTTATAATAAAAAAACTAAGGGAAGCAGGTGTTAACACGCAGCAGTCCACCGATACCCACTCTCCGGCTGAAGGGGTACTTGCTGGTAATAAATTTGTCATATCGGGAACTTTTAACAATCATTCAAGAGATCAGTTAAAATCACTCATCGAGCAAAATGGTGGTGTGAATATCTCTGCGGTTTCTTCAAATGTCGATTACCTTATCGGGGGAACCGGCATTGGTCCCTCAAAACTTGAAAAAGCCAGGGAGTTGAATATTCCGGTTATATCAGAGGATGAGTTTATCGATATGATAAACCAATAGACCTTTTGTTTGTTTTTGTGTGATAAAGCCTGAGATTTTTTACTATTATTGCATTTTACTCAACCTTAAAGGAACTTCATGCCGTGGTATTTCTCAAAGAAATCAGAAAAAGAACAGGTCGATTTATTCTTGGATGGAAGGTCAGGAGACGATCACGGAACAGGCAATTTGTTAACCTTGCAGAAATTATGACTGTCGGGGTCATTTTTCAGGCGACTGACAATAAGGATTTTGAATCAGTTAATGAATTTATAAAAGAACTGAAAGCTGAAGGTAAGGAGATTTCTGTAATTGGGTATATAGAGTCAGAAAAAATACCTGATTCTTATCTGCTGAGGAAAGGATACCAGTTTTTTTGCACCAAGCAACTGAACTGGTATTACAGTCCGAAATTGCCTTTTATTGATGATTTTATCGAAAAGGAATTTGATCTCCTCATAAATCTGAGTCTTGACAACCTTTTTCCGCTTTATTATTTATTTGCTCTGTCAAAGGCGAGATTGAAAGCAGGTAAACATTTTGACAGTTCGGAATATTCAGACCTTTCAATTGATATAAAAAACAGACGTGATGTCAGATATCTGACTGAACAGATTACTCATTATCTGAAAATAATAAACCAAAAAGAACTTTGATTATGGTAAAGAAACTGTTTCAGGGAACGGGTGTTGCAATAGTTACACCTTTCAGGGATGATGAAAGCATTGATTTCATTTCCATGGGTAAAGTTATTGAACATCTTATTGAAGGCAAAGTTGAATATATAGTAGCACTCGGTACCACAGGAGAATCAGTAACGCTCAATCCTGAAGAAAAAGCAGCTATAGTTAGTTTCGTGATCGAAACGGTAAATAACCGTGTTCCTGTGGTTATTGGTGCAGGTGGTAACAATACAAGTGAGGTTGTTCAGGCAGTGAAGACTGTCTGCGATTCCAAACTTCCTGTTGCCGCTATTCTTTCTGTATCACCATATTACAACAAGCCGACCCAGGAGGGGGTCTATCAGCATTATAAAAAGATTGCCTCAGTCTCAAGTCTCCCTGTGATTATATACAACGTTCCTTCCCGCACCGGTATGAATATTACAGCAGAAACTACTGTAAGGCTTGCGAAGGGATTTAAAAACATTGTTGCAACAAAAGAAGCATCCGGTAATCTGAACCAGGTCAATCATATTTTAAAGAACAAACCAAAGGACTTTCTGGTTATTTCAGGAGACGATCAGATCACCCTTCCGATGATAGCCCTTGGTGCCTCAGGTGCCATATCTGTGTCAGCCAATGCCTTTCCACTGGAGTTTTCTGAGATGGTAAGGCTGGCACTAAAAGGAAAACTAAAGAAAGCCCAGGAGATACAGAATTCTCTTCTGGATATAATGGATGCACATTTTGCCGAGGGCAATCCGGGAGGAGTAAAGGCAAGCCTGAGTATCAAAAAGCTCATACACAACAACCTCAGACTACCCCTGTGTCCTGTTTCTTCTTCAACTTACAAATTGCTCCAGACGCTTATTGAGAAACTGGAAAGCGTCAGGGAGAGACTGCCTGTGGATGACTCTTAAGGTATCTTTCCAGCCAGTCATGTAACTCCCGGTACCAGAAGATTGAGTTTTGCGGCGAGAGAATCCAATGGTTTTCATCAGGATAATATACAAGCCTGGCATCAAGTCCCATTCGCTTGTAAATACCATATACCAGTAGTCCGTGACCCACCGGCACCCTGTAATCAAGTTCTCCGTGTATCACAAGCATGGGGGTACTGAAATTGTGTGCAAACATTGCAGGGTTGGCTGCCAGCAGGGTTTCAAAATTCTCCCAGGGTGATCCGCTGTATTGATAGGGGCGAGGCCATGTGTAGTCGGCAGAAAACTGCATATGAATATTATATACACCCGCATGGTTGACTAGGCATGCATACCGGTCAGTATGACCTGCTATCCAGCTGACCATATAACCACCATAACTGCCTCCTGTCGCAGCCATCCGGTTTTCATCAATAAAGCCCCTTCCCAGCATATAGTCAGTAGCCTTCATTATATCCCTGAAGGGCTTATCGGCATGTGACCCGTGTATTGATTCGGCAAATTCCTGACCGAAACTGGTTGATCCGTGAAAATTTGGCATGGCGACCACATATCCCGGTTCAGCAAAAAGATGTGCATTCCATCTGTAGTGCCACTGTTCACCAAAGGTACTATGCGGTCCCCCATGGATCATGAGCACAAGGGGATATTTTTTGCCGGGATCAAATCCGGGAGGATAAACAATGAACATCTGAATATCAACATCATTTGCGCCCTTGTAGGTCACATTCTCTATATTTCCCATCGTAAGGCCCTCAAGAATTTCCCTGTTGACATCTGTGAGTTGTTTCAGGTCTCTTCCCTTGAGGTCTGTCGAATAAATATCAGCAGGCATGTTAAGGTTGTCATGGGTAAAGATAAGTCTGTTGCTGATCGTGACAGCAAGGTTATTATTGGTTCCGGCATCAAAAACCAGGGAATGGATTCCGCCCCCGGATGGTATTGAAAAGATCGCTTTTTTTGCCTGATGCTCTGCGTGAAAAAATATTGTTTTGCCATCTGCCGACCATTGCCATTGTTCACATGACAGGTCAATGCCGGAGGTGATATTCCTGTGGCTGCCTGAAGCAATATCATATATGACCATCTGAGTATTGTCGGCATAAAAATGGGCTTTATTCTTTCTGCCATAAAGTATTGATCTTCCAT
>SLKJ01000054.1 GCA_007134675.1 Bacteroidales bacterium | reverse complement strand
GAAGCAAAGTTATTCCATCTTTGAATTTGACTAAGATATCGAGGTCACTCGTAGGGGTATTTTCATTTCGAGCAAATGATCCAAAAATTCCAATCCTCTCAGGATTGAATTCTTTCAGTGTGGAGATAATTATATTATTAACATTTTGAACCATGATTTTCCCGTATATGCACAAAGATACAAGACAATTTGATATTATTTAATCAAGCTGATTTTAGGTATTAGTTTATTTCCAGCTTTATAACATTAGATTATGTGTACTAACAATCCTTGCAACACTTGCATTTAATAACTACCTGGCTCAGGCATGCAAACTTCACAAAACATCTCATCATGAGTCAAATATAACATTAACCGGTTTTTTATATGTTGCTTGAAAAAGCAACACAAACAGGAAATCAGCAAAAGATTTATATATCAGTCTTTGTTTGTTGTCTCATTAGCTTTCACAATGGTAATCAAATATAGATTTCTCACAGCTTCGCCTTGTCAGTCACGGTTAAGATGTGGCTAAAATTCAAATTGAGAAGGCTTTATTCTGACAGTAACCCGTACTGTTTTAATGTTAATTGCCAACCTTCTCAACTTAGATAATCAAATGTTCACTGAAAGATTCATTGACAGGCAGAAGGATCCTGTTGCATGAGTGTATTACTACTTCCGCTCCGGATTTTGCCTTTCAGGTCAGCTAAAAGATCATCATAACAATTCTAAGCCTTCATTAAATAAAATATCGGAATAAAGAATTATTTGAGAAACTTTGAAACTTCCGGACAATTTATAAAAAAATCTTTAATCTGTCCTCCATCCCAACATACAATCTGCTAAATCCTGAGAAGAATAAACCAAAGCCTCCCCCTTGTGTACAGATGGCATTTGGTAAGTAAAAACTCAACAATCAGTAACAGATGAATACGGCAATTGACGGAATATGTGGACCATGGTCAACGACACTGAATAACCGGTTTGACGGTCCAGTCAACTTACAACCCTGATTAATCTGGAAAAGAGCAATAAACAGAACAGGCTGTCGCCATATTACAGAAAAACATTCGGATTGACACCTTATTTTGACTTCCTTTTAAGGAGACATTGAGCAACTCTACAAAGCCCACAGCCGTAGCTATGGTATTGATCTCTACCTGAAACATGTCCCCGGCAGCCAGCCCAGATATATCAAACTATATCAGCAATCTGGTCTTTTTATTCCCACCCTTTACCTGAAGATGGGGTTTTAAAGCCTTGCTCCTAAGATTCAATAACTCTGCTTCTATAAATCTCGTAATCAGGCACCAGACGCTCATAATTGCTATCCATTAAAGGAGATGAGATCATAAAATCAGCCGAAGATCGGTTGCATGCAATGGGAATGTTCCATACAACTGCCATGCGCAATAATGCTTTTACATCAGGATCATGCGGCTGGGGTTCAAGAGGATCCCAAAAAAAAATCAAAAAATCAATTTCATTATCAACAACCTTAGCCCCTATTTGCTGATCACCCCCCAATGGGCCGCTCTGCAATTTTTTAATTTTAATATTAAGCTCTTTTTCAAGAATCAACCCGGTTGTTCCCGTAGCATAAATTATATGATGGGATAATAATATTTTATTGTATTTTACCCACTCGATTAAGTCAGATTTCTTATTATCATGAGCTACCAGGGCTATTTTTTTGTCAGGTTTCATGACAAATACCTTATTTCCCATGCGTTCATTATCATCTTTTTTCATCATTTTGCTTATTTTATATTTCAACTACTTCAGGCAACACCAGTATTAAAAGTATTTCTATAAATTATGGTAAGGTTGCTACTTATGCGAAAGGATCAGCAAAAATAGTATAAATTATTATTGGGTAACGATCAAATTAAATTAGAGATTTATTAGTTTTCATAATCAAATATTTCTTATTCACTTTCAAATTTACTTTTTAGTCTTCACATTTTTTCAGGTCAAGCCTGGAAAAAATTGTTTTTTAAAACAGTAATTCAGATAAAGTGTGATGCTCGGGCTTTCAGTAATGTTGGAATAACTGCTTTTTGTAGAGCGCTCCGGCTTGCATAAACCTTTCATTCAGTGATGGATCTTTTAATTCTTTCGCAAGTGATTTTAAGAATTTTTTCGGGACATCATACAGGTCAAGAAACATTAGTCCGTCGAGACAATTATTGAATCCGGGATCAATATTATATCCTAGTATCTTAGCATTAAGACCAAGGTACTTTTTGAGTAAAACAGGTATCCTGAACCCAGGTTCAACATCAGTAATTATAGATTCCAGTTTGCCAATATTTTTTTCGGTCCCGGCAACCAGTATTTCGCTGTCGACAATATTCCTACCGGTACATTGAAATCTTTTCCTTGGAGTGACCATGTATGAAAGATCATGATTAAAGCAGTATTTTTGGGTGAATTCTACAATTATTTTTTTTGAAAATTCGGAAATATCTTTACTTATACTCACAGGACCAATAAGATAGCGATACTCCTGGTTTTTGATCAAAAAAGAGAAAATGCCTTTCCATAAAAGATAAAGAGGTAATACTCTCCTTTGATAATCAGGAGTAACGAACGATCTGCCGAGTTCAAGGCTTTCACGAAGAGTATATTCAAATTCATCCTTAATATCAAACAGGGAATTAACATATAAACCTTTAATGCCGTACCTTTCAATTATCTCCCTTCCCTTGCCAATTCTATATCCACCTGCAATCCTTTGCTCATAAGTGTCCCACATAATAATGTGGTGGTAATAGCTGTCGTACTCGTCTATATCACAGTTTTTACCTGTTCCTTCTCCAGCCAGCCTGAATGTAATCTCTCTTTGTCTTCCTGTTTCAATTAGTAAACCGGGGATTAAGTATGCCGGAGCGCATATTACACAGTAGTTGCCGGATGAGAATAGCTCATGGGACTTTCTGATTTCGTCAAACTCTTTTTTAAGAAGAGGTTTGGGTATTGGCTTAATCAGATCAGATTCCTTCCTGTAACGGTGATATGGCTTAAACCAAAGTGTGGTTCCGGTTTCAAGTGTTGTACCAAGGGAGTATACTTTGGCTCTGAGGTACCTGCCATAATCAAAAATATTATCGAACCTGGCCTGATCGGGAACCGATATCTGACTACCAATCCTTATCTTAATGGTTTTATCTTTTTTGTTAAAAAGTTCTGAAGGAAGTCTGGCAGTTCTTAACACCGGGTGTACCCTGCCCAGAAAATGAAACATTCTAGAGTTGCTGCCATGAAAGTATATTGGTATTACAGGCACATTCGCCCATCGGATAAATTTCAGTATAGATCTGTTCCACTCTTTGTCGACGATATTGTTTGAATCCCATTGCCGGGTGGATACTTCCCCGGCGGGGAAAATAGCTACACAATGTCCGTCAGCCAGATGGTTTAGACCCTTTTTTAAGCCCTCATATGAGGAGCGGTTATTACGTTTAGGGTCAAAAGGATTAACAGGCAAAATGATATCTTCTACCGCCTTGAGTCGTTTAAGCAGATAGTTTGCCATTATTTTTATATCAGGTCTCTTTTCGTATATTGCCTTTACCATAAGTAGTGAATCTATACCCCCATAAGGGTGGTTCGCTATGGCAATGAAGCTACCGGTTTCAGGTATTTTTCTGAGCTCTTCAGGTTTTAGCTCAAATCTTATTTCAAGTTGTTCGAGAGCTCTGTTTACAAAATCTATGGGATTGCTTTCCGGCAACAAAGAGTACAAATTATTGACTCTGTTAAGCTTCAAAATCTGCATCATAGCTTTTGCAAATACAATCCTGCCCGGAAATGATATCCCTGCAGCCTCTATAATATCATTAGATGTCAGCAAGTTATATTTATTTTTATCCATAGTATCAAACCTCCCGGGAGGTCAGTATGTTCCTTACAATAATAATATTGAGAAAAGAATAATAACTTATTAATTAGTTAAGTTTATGTGAATATTATGTTGCGAATTTATTAATATGGCTTATACCACAAACCAACCACCACAAAATAAAATCCCCCAACAAAATCTATCACTAAACCATTATACCCCCTAAATAAAAAAAGCACCTTCTTTATCCGGTGAACGACTAAACCCTTTACAAAAAAAAGTGTTGTAGATTTTATAATTATAACATTGTATAACAGATAAGTAAAATTCAATTATGGGAAATATTAATCCTTATATAGCTTTGAATTATCTAGCCTGATTAATTCACAAACATTGAAATATTTTTGACCCTTAACACTATGAGAATAAAAAGATACTTTTGACAACTATGCCAAGAAGCTCAATTTTAAGACTATATAAGAACTCATGAATTAATGAGGCTAGGCTTACACGCCAAAATTAATTTAAGCGTAACAATAATATAACCTCTTGTTAATAAACCTGTAACTATTATACGCTTATTTAGCAACAAAACCAATGCTCAAAAAGAACCATTATAAAACTATCGTAATATCAGACCTGCACCTTGGCACAGAAAATTCAAAAGCAAAAGAGGTACTGAGGTTTTTGAAAACCAATACGTGTGACACCCTGATACTCAATGGAGATATCATTGACGGTTGGCAACTGAAGCAAACAGGTAAATGGAGAAAAAGGCATACCCGGTTTCTGAAATCAATCATGGACATGTCATCCTCAATGAAGACCAGGATACTCTACATCACAGGTAACCACGATGATTTTCTTAACCATATTACCCCTTTCCAATTTGGAAACATATCTATCCTCAGAGACCATATTATTGAGAGCGGTAAAAAGAGATATTATGTGACCCACGGCGACATTTTTGATACTGTTACGACAAATTTCAGGTGGCTTGCCGGCCTTGGCGATAAAGGATACAGATTTCTTCTCTGGCTCAACAAGGTATATAACAACAGACGCCTTAGGAAAGGCCTTCCCTACCGCTCTCTTTCCAAAATAATCAAGTATAAGGTCAAGACGGCTGTTTCCTTCATCTCCAATTTTGAAAAGGAGCTTGTAAATATCGCAAGGCTAAAAAAATGTGACGGAGTCATCTGTGGTCATATCCATACACCTGTAATAAGCAGGCATGACAATATCATCTACATGAACTCGGGAGACTGGGTTGAATCTCTCAGTGCACTGGTTGAGGACTATTTCGGTAACTGGAAAATTATCTATTACTCCGAACTTACAATTGAGGAAAAAGAACCCGGGTTGAACGGGCAATCCTTCAGCACACTTAAACCATCAGCTATGGCAACTGTCTGATCTGCAACTTAGAAATAGGTGATGCCGGAAAAGGCTATACAATTAGAGGTCGCTATTGATAAGATAAAACCCTAACCAAAATAACCAAATAATAGACGTTTTCCCTTCATCCAGAATGCCGTCTAAGCCTTCGGCAGTAAAAGAAATTCAGGCATTCCTTTCGTGCAACGCACCTCCATGAGATGATTACGCCCTAAGGACACAGGTTTTCAAAATGAAATATCCACAAGGCTTAAGGCCTGGTTGACTTTGCCCGGCTGGCATATTTCCGGTTCATCCCATGTTTTTCCTGCTTCGTCCATTTTGACTGCATCCATTCACAACAGCAGAATTACTTTTAATCCTGAACCACAAAATCAAAATATTATGAAACGAAGCTTTATTCTATCAGTTTTTTTCTTCTGCACAATATCAGCCATTGCAGGAGAGATAGTGCAGACGGTCAGGGGGGAATTCTCCGATGGGACTTCTCTGGCGTCTGAACGGAGTTGAAATACCCAACCCCAACCACTGGGGCATGGCAGGAACAACCGGAGGGCCTGTAAGCATGCTCAATAATACCCTGCTGGATAATTCAGACTTCATGACAGGGGCATTTCCAGCCGAATATGGCAATGCCCTGTCGGGTCTGTTTGACCTGATCTTTCTCGATATACACCTTGCAGCCAGCATCGAAAAGTACAGGAGAACAACTCCTGAAAGTCCTGATATCGGACTGCTCCTGGATGAAATGAAACGGCTGAAATCAGACAGGTGGCAGCAAAAGTTTGTTGTGCAGTATGCCGATAAACTCAAGGCTGTTAAAACATCGGAAATTGCGTATTTTGAAGCAAGGGAAAAATCCGTGTTCCTTGTCACTGGATCAGGAACCGGATATGCAATCGATTATACCCTTGACAGACTTGAAAGTGTGCTTGATCCCTCATTGTTTTTCCGGGTCAACAGGAAATTCATAGTTAATTTCGGTAGTATCCGGACCATGCATCTATACCCAAAATCGAGAGTAAAGATCGACCTTATTCCCAAACCTGATCAGGATGTAATTGTCAGCAGCGAACGATCTGCACGATTCAGGGAATGGCTTACGCGTTAAACTTCTGCATACTCCCTCCCTCAGGAATCACCCCGCCACTTATCATCATATCCCACCAGATGATACACCACATGGAAATACTCTGAACGGTCTCCTTTATGAAAATGGTCCGTAAGTTTCTCTATTAAGGTTTATCTTACTGATTGAATATCCTGAAATAACTTAAACCCGAATTTCTAATGGTGAAACCGTTTTTAAAGACCATTTAATGGTATCTATACACTTCCGACTCAGGCACCAAATCCATGCTATCATAATACCCTGATCACCTTTAATAAGAAAAGCACTTTTTGATCCGGGGAACCTACCAAACCCCATACAAAAAAGTGCTGTTTCCGTTAACCTAACCCTAAACCTAAACCTAACCTAACCTAAACCTAACCAGAATATCTACTAAAAATCAACCTCCAAATTTCTTTAAAACCAAAAGCTCTGCGGAGGCTTTTGAAAACCATTATCGTGAGCTTCACATATGCAAATAAACCCATTTAAGATTAACTGGATATTAAGCTACCAATAAGAAAACATTACGAAACCAACAAAATTACAATAATAACATAATCTCTTGTTAATGAGCCTATAACAAATATACGCTTCCTTTGGAAACAAAACCGATGCTCATAAAGACCTCATTATAAAACTATCGTAATATCAGACCTGCACATGGATACAGATAATTCAAAGGCAAAAGAGGTGCTGAGGTTTTTGAGGACTAACTCGTATGACACCCTGATATTCAACGGATATATAATAGTCGGTTGGCAACTGAATCAATCAGGTAAAGGAATGGGTTAGTATTGCTACTGATTTTCTATTCCTTTTCAGCTCAACCACAAGTGCAAAATATGGTTTTATATCCCCTCTGGAACCGATCGCTGTTAGAGCAATTTTCATTCTTTCAGGGTTGAAGTCGGAAGTGTACTTCCCTATTGTCCTGAAGTTGTGTTTTAGTTTTGATCTCTCACACAGCGGACAGATAACCAGGATTGCCTCTGGTTGCTGTACCTCTTAACATCGCTGCTATCGAAGGTAATACTCCGGTACCAGGCAAATTTGAGAAAGGTCCTTGCATCATCACTGGTACTGGTCCACCAGTGACCGCTGTAGCCAATATTGGTATAAACCCCATCGCCGACATACATGCCACCCGGAAGGGCTGAAAAGCCATATTTATCAGTAGCGCCGGTATTGGGACTTTCCCAGCGCGGGTGGGCATCAGGGGTGATACGGGTACTTTTCAGTTTGCCCCCGGCATCTCCCTCAATGTAATCGGTTAAGTTTGTCCACTCCTCATCGGTGGGCACTCGCCAGTCCGCAGGGCAAAGCTTCCCGGTTTCAACTGCAAACCAGTTATACAGGACACCGTATGCCTCAAAAACCTCAGATTCCGAGTCTAACTCCCTAATCCGGGAAGGGGTATAAATGGTATAGGACCCATCGGCTAATCCTGACCTTGGTTCATCACCCTGCACTAAGGGTATGGCATCACCATCGTTGTATTTGGTGGTTCTCAGGTTTTCTGCCATCCATTCCAGTTTTCCAATTTTTAAAGTTTTATAAACATTGCCGTCAATGTCCTTAACTGT
>SLKJ01000032.1 GCA_007134675.1 Bacteroidales bacterium | reverse complement strand
TAATGAAATAGTAGTAAAAGCGGGAAACTCTGACAGGCTTGATAACGGCAGCCGGGTTGACGGAAAGTTAATAGTTACAAACCAGCGTATCTACTTTAAATGTCTTAACGGGCATGCTGAAAAATATGATCTTGAAATAACTCCGGCGCAGATCAGAGAGGTGCATTTTTTTAATACCGGATTTCTTTCTCCTAACGGACTTAACCTTGTTCTTAAAGGGGGAGAAGAAATTAAGTTCAGGATTAATCAGAGAAACTCGTTTGGAGAGCTCATCAACAGAATGTATTGATGGGGGTTATTTGGTAGAAAGCATCCCGCAGGCGGCATAAATGTCCTCTCCCCTTGATTGCCTGATTGTGGTTAAAATTCCCTTTTTATTGAGTGCCTCTTTAAACTGTTCGATGGTTCCATTGTCCGTGCACTTAAGAGGCGAGCCCGGTATAGCATGAAACCGTATCAGATTTATCCTGCAGCGAAGCCCGTTCAGAATTTTCGTCATTTCTCTGATATGTCCGGGCGTGTCATTCAAGCCCTTAAAGAGAATATATTCGAAAGAGATCCTTCTTTGTCTTCCTGTATCGTAACCTTTAAGTTCATCAATTACCGAAGCAATGGGATAGACATTCTCCACCGGCATCAGATATCTGCGTTCAGATTCAAAAGGTGAGTTCATGCTTACCGCAAGATGGCAGTTGCTTTTGTCAAGGAGTTCCCTCATAGCAGGCACAATACCGATTGTAGACACTGTAATTCTTCGGGGACTGATGCCGAATCCATATGAAGAGGTGAGTATCTCTAGGCTCTTCATTACCTCTTTCAGGTTGTCCAAGGGTTCTCCCATTCCCATAAAGACAAGGTTTGTCACCTGGTCCCTTTCCGGTATTGAACGTAACTGATTGATAATTTCTCCCGCCGTCAGGTTACCCCGGAAACCCTGCCGGCCGGTCATGCAAAAGAGACATCCCCTTTTACAGCCCACCTGTGTTGAAAGGCAGAGTGTATTTCTTTTTTTTTCAGGTATATATGCAGTTTCGATTAATTCTTTCCGGAGTGTGGGAAAAAGGTACTTCCTGGTTCCATCAGCCGATTCCGAAACGCTTCTGAAGGCGGTAAGTCCCATAAAGTACCTGTCATTAAGCAGTTTTCTTGATTCTTTTGACAGATTGGTCATCTGGTCAATTGAGGAGATATGTTTTTTATAGAGCCAGCCGGCTATCTGACCTGCGGCATAGGCAGGAAGACCCGATTCCCCGGCTACTTCCCTCAGCTCTTCCAGTGTCTTTCCTAAAAGTGGTTCCTTATCCATTAAATATTTCTCATCCTTTAAACTTTTTGTAATTAACACAAAATGCTTCAGGTTAATTGACAAAGTTCATTTTACTATTCCGCAAAGATAATATGTTTGGTTTGTAAATACTTTTCCAATCGTAACGGCCGACCGGATAGGTAAAGAAAAATCTTTTCCTTAACTTGCATGTGATTAACAGAGTTTATAACAATAAATATGGATAATCTTGACTATGGTATCATAGGTAATTGCACAAGCGCTGCACTGGTATCAAAAAATGGATGGATTGACTGGTGCTGCCTTCCTGAATTTAATTCTTCGTCGGTGTTTGCGAGGATCCTTGATAAAAATATCGGAGGTACCTTCGGACTTGAATGTGATCCGGCCTACAGAATTGACCAGAAATACATTCATCATACAAATATCCTGGTTACCAGATTTGAAAAAGGAGAGGACCGTTTTGAGGTGATTGATTTTATGCCCAGATACCATTATGAACAGGGAGGCTACTACTGCCCCCCTGATATAATAAGGTACCTCGTGCATATATCGGGTAAACCGGAGTTTACAGTATTGTACGATCCCAGGTTGAATTGGGCCAAAGGTCAAACTGAAATATCACTGAACAGGGATTACATCAAAAGTTACAATACTTCAGGTAAGTATGAATCAATTTATCTCTACACCGACCTGGACAAGAAGGCTGTTATTGAAAAACAGAAGATCACGCTGACTGAAAATGCATTTTTCCTTCTTTCATATAACCAGAAGATACGCAGGCAGGATACCAACCGGATATACCTTAAATACGAAAGAACCAAGGTTTACTGGCTCAACTGGTCGGAGAAAACAGTCCACCTGAACCTATATGACGATGAGATAAACCGGAGTGCCCTTGTTTTGAAACTTCTGACCTTCCAGAAAACGGGGGCAGTACTGGCGGCTGCAACAACATCTCTCCCGGAGGCTATAGGGGAGGTCAGAAACTGGGATTACAGGTTCTGCTGGATCCGTGATGCTGCCATGACAATACGGATATTCAATAAGATCGCCCATACCAGTGAAGCTTTGGGGTTTCTTAGATTTATTATTGATGTTACCCCGGCTAAGGATGAGAAAATACAGATAATGTACGGTATTAGAGGAGAACGAAGATTAAAGGAGCATATTCTTGATCACCTTGATGGCTACCATGGATCAAAACCGGTCAGAACAGGAAATGCTGCATATAAGCAGAAACAGCATGATATTTACGGAGTTCTGATGGATGTAATTTACCAGGACATGACCATGTATCAGGTTTCCACTGAACATGCTGAAGAATTGTGGACAATAGTGCGCAGTATAGTAAGATCTGTCGAGACAAACTGGGAGAAACCCGATAAGGGAATATGGGAGATCCGGTCTGAGGACCGGCAGTTCACTTTTTCCAAGCTGCTCTGCTGGGTTGCAGTTGACCGTGCTGTCAGGATTGCCAGGATATTGCGAATGGATGAATACATCAGGAAGTGGACACGGCTTAAGCTTGCAATAAGCGATGATATACACAGGAATGCATGGAACTCTAAGTTACAGGCATTTACCCAGTCTTACGGCAGTGATGACATGGATGCCTCCAACCTTTTAATGGAATCCTATGGTTTCCTTGATCCTTCCGATCCAAAGTTTCATGGGACAGTAGAAGCCACCATGAAGGAGTTGCTGAATGACGGACTGATGTACAGGTATAAAAACAAGGATGATTTTGGAGTTCCCTCCACATCGTTTACTATCTGCAATTTCTGGCTGGTAACCAGTCTTTGCAGGATTGGCAGGAGAGAAGAGGCGGAAGAGCTTTTTAAGCGGCTTCTTTCATTAAGTAACCATGTGGGATTATACAGTGAAGATATTGAGTTTGGCACGCACCGGCTCCTGGGGAATTTTCCCCAGGCCTATTCGCACCTTGCACTCATTGAATCGGCAATGGCCCTGGCAAAGGGAACAACTACCGAATCCAAACTTTTCAAGGCCCTGCACAAACCATGAACCTTATGCCGTAAATACAACCAGGAAGGAGGATTTCCTGAATATTCCTTACCACACTTTCGTGGAATTTACCTTCCATTAGTGGTCCTGTCTGTCTGAATGCAATTAATATAAAAATTCATTTTATTATGGAACTACCGTTTGCAGAATCATACAAGATCAAGATGGTTGAAGCCATCAGAAAAAGCACCCGCAAAGAGAGGGAGCTTTGGATCAGAGATGCAATGTATAACGTATTTAACTTATCCAGCAGGCAGGTTTACATTGACCTCCTTACCGATTCAGGAACCGGGGCAATGAGCGACCTGCAATGGTCGGCCATTATGCAGGGAGATGAAAGCTATGCAGGTGCTTCAAGCTATTACAGACTTAAAGAGGTCATCCGGGAGATAACCGGCTTCCGGTATTTTTTACCGACACATCAGGGCAGGGCAGCTGAAAATGTACTTTTCTCCGTTCTGGTAAAGGAAGGTGATATTGTACCAGGTAATTCTCATTTCGACACTACCAAGGGGCATATAGAATTTCGAAAAGCCACGGCAGTGGACTGCACCATTGAAGAGGCATTTGATACAGAGGCTGAGCACCCGTTCAAAGGTAATATTGATCTTGGAAAACTGGAGAGCGTACTCACTTCCATGCCACGTGAAAAGATTCCATTTGTTATTGTAACAATTACCTGTAATTCTTCCGGAGGTCAGCCTGTATCAATGGAGAATCTGCGAGCAGTGCACAAAATGGCCAGCCGTTACAATATCCCTGTTGTGTTCGATGCCGCTCGCTTTGCAGAAAATGCATGGTTCATAAAGCAGCGTGAAATGTTATACCGGGACACTGATATAAGAGATATTGCAAGGGAGATGTTTACATTTGCAGATGCAATGACCATGAGCAGTAAAAAGGATGGCATTGTAAACATAGGCGGTTTTATCGGTTTCAGAGATGAAGAGCTTTATAAAAAAGCTTCTGTTTACAATATTATGTTTGAGGGTTATATTACCTACGGGGGAATGTCCGGCAGAGATATGAACGCACTGGCTCAGGGTCTGATAGAGGCAACTGAGTTCAGTTATCTTCAAACCAGAATAAACCAGGTGGCCTGGCTGGGTAACAGGCTCAGGGAATTTGGAGTTCCTGTATTACAGCCATTCGGAGGGCATGCAATATTTGTTGATGCAAAAAAATTTCTTCCCCAGATTCCGAAAGAGGAGTTTATTGCACAGACTCTGGTTGTCGAACTGTATAAGGAGGCTGGAGTAAGGTCATCGGAAATAGGTACCCTGCTGGCCGATCGTGATCCTGTTTCAGGTGAAAACCGATATCCGGAAATGGAGTTGCTGCGGCTTGCCGTTCCCCGAAGGGTATACACCAATAATCATATGGATTTTGTGGCTGTTGCCCTGAATAATATTTACGAGAGAAGGGAAGATATCAGAAAGGGCTATAAGATAATACGCGAGGCTCCTATAATGAGACATTTTACAGTTGAACTTGAAAAAGCGTGATTCTATCTTTTGTTTAAGGGATCTTTGATTATTTGTTTAAACTATATTTTCCGGCAAGGAAAAAAAGTGGCCTGTTATACCGCTGTTATCGATCATGCAGGCCGTTTAGCGAATTAAGCAGTTCCCAGTGTCCTTCAGAAAGATCCTCCAGGCTGTTGAGTCTGATATCGGCAATGGTGAATCTCGGGTTGTCACGGTTGGATTCTTCCGGAATTACAACAGTCCTCATCTTCGCCGATTTGGCCGCAATCAGTCCTGCAAGGGAATCTTCAATTGCAAGGCAGTTGACCGGTTGTACGTTCATTTTTTTGGCTGTGGTTATATAAACTGCAGGGTGCGGTTTGCCGAACTCTTCTTTTTCTGCACTGTATATTACACGGAATTCCTGTTTTAATCCAAGTTTGGTAAGTACCCTGTCAATAACCTCCGGCGATGATGAAGAGGCAAGGGCTTTCGGTATGCCGGCTGAATTGAAAAAGTTTATGGCCCTACGAACACCTTTGGCCGTAACACCCCTTTCTTCAATAATGTTGCAGACAGTTTCATTGATTTCCCGTCCGACCTCTTCCTGCGACTTGTTGCTCCAGGGTTTAAAGCGGTACCAGTGTGCAACCATTTCATCCGTCCTTAATCCGGTGGTCTGCAGACACATCTCTTCGTTCAGGTAAATTCCCACCTTCCTGAACACCAGTATTTCAGCTTCCCTCCAGAGAGGTTCCGAATCTATCAGCACCCCGTCCATGTCAAATATAACTGCCTCTATCATCTTTTTTGGTTACGGATGCAAAGATACTTTTTTCTGATTAAATTTCCCCGAAAGGGATGCAGCGGTTCCGGCTGCGACGGCTGCACGAAACTGTTCTAATGAACTAATTGATTATTAAATTTATTAACCTGTTTTATTCGAATGAATCCCCATGATACTAAAGTCTCACAAAACAATATATATAAAACAGGGGGATCCATGGGAATTGAAACACTGAATATGAATAACCTACAACATTTAATTAGCTGATTATTAATTTTAATAACCTGTTTTATATACATGAAAATTTATTGAAATAGAAACACCCAGAAAAAAAAATAAAAATTTTCTCAGTTTTTGTTAGATAAAGTTAGTTAATATTTTGGTTTAAATTTTTTATACCATATTTTTGTATACAGTATACTACATTCTATGAGTAGGCCCGAAATATTTTGCCAATACCGATCCTTGCGGACATAACCGAGTTATTAATAATTCTCCTAATGAAAATGACCAGAAATAAGTGTTTTAAAATGAAAGATATGCGCGGGCAAAAGTGAGAATGGTCAAAGCTAATTTTTGAAAAAGAAGTTAAAAAATACATCTGAAATTGTATAATTTATAAAATCTAAATTATGAAACTTGCAATAAGCATACTTAATTTATTAAGAAGGTTTAATTCAGTAATCCTTTTTTGATCAATTGTTTTATTGATATCTGCCTGTTCTTCCAATACAATAGAGAATCACGAAATGGAAACAGAAGTTACAATTGCAGGTGAACAGTTTTTAATTAATGGCTGTTTTAGGGTAAATAAACTATCGGGTTTAGGTGATTGAACCGATAAAATAGAATTTGGTATATTTACATTCTATTTAATTATCCAATTATTTATATACATGGATACCTTAAGCAAAATGCAGTTATGGATAACCATCTAAAATATTACGATCTTAGTGAACAGGCGCATAAGAAAATTAAAGCAATGATATTGACCAATAAGCTTCAACCCGGTCAAAAAATCATACAGGAAAAACTGGCTGAAGAACTGGGTGTAAGCAGGATGCCATTGCACAAGGCATTTCAGATGCTCGAAAACGAACTACTGGTTGAACATATTCCAAGGCGGGGAATTTTCGTAAAAAAAGTCGATTTAAATGAAATTGCCGATGCATTTGAATGCAGGGAAGTCTTAGAGGGATTGGCTGCCCGCAGGGCCGCGCAATCAATTACACCTGCCGAGATACGGTTCCTGCATAATCTTTTTTCTCCATTTTCTTCCGATCCGGCAAATGCAGACCCTGCCAAGTATCAGGAGGCTGATATGATTTTTCATAATACTATTATAAGAATCAGTGGCAACAGGATCCTCGAGAAGATGGAAATGCTGGGAAACGTAATTACACGTACACATCAACGTGGATTAATCAGGGGACCCATTGAAACTTACCGGGAGCATATGGACATTATAGAGGCCCTTGCAAAAAATGATGGACCCAGGGCCGAATGCCTTATCAAAAGTCATTCCAGTAAATCCAGGGAAGAGATACTGGAAAAAATTGAAGAACAAAAAGAACGTGAGTTTCAGGCTTAATTCTGACAAGGCTTATTAAATTATTATTATCCCATTAAGTTTTCACATATTTAAAAACCAATGAATCACCCATTTTACCTGATAACACAAAAATGCACTGAATCTATTAATAATATTTACACATGAGACCCTCATAAGCCTTCGGTAGACAAAATAGCATGAATGTCACATCTGATAATTATTGATTAATGAAAAATGTATTGCATGTGAGATCGACGAAGTCAACAAACCATGCCGGTTCCATACGTTTGAAACACTGAATATGAATTAACTGAAATATAACTAATTGATTATTAACTTTATTAACCTGATTTGTACGCATGAAACGTACCCTGTTCCCCATCAGATTTGTAATGCTGTTTTTCACTTTTATCCACACCGTTAACCTATATATTGACCGTGTTGTTATTTCTGCGGCCAAAGATTCAATTGTGACTGATCTGGATATTACCCTTACCCAGTGGGGATGGATTATGGCAGCCTTTACCCTTGGTTATGCATTGTTTCAGACCCCTACCGGTTATTTTGCCGATGCACGGGGCCCCAGGTTCGTGCTTACCTTTATTGTAATATTCTGGTCGTGCCTTACAACGCTTACCGGGTTTATGAGGTCCTTCTGGTCGATGCTGGTGGTGCGGTTCTTTTTTGGTGCCGGCGAAGCAGGGGCATTTCCTGCATTGTCCAAAGTGGCCTATAACTGGTTTCCTTTAAAGGAACGGGGTATTGTGCAGGGTATAAATTTTTCTGGTTCCAGGATCGGAGCAGCCCTGGCATTGCCCTTTGTGGCTTACCTGATTAGTCTGATAGGCTGGCGGTACTCTTTTGTCTTTTTCGGGGTAACCGGAATCATGTATGCAATAATTTGGTATTTTGTGTTCAAGGATAAACCTGAAGATTACAAATTCATTGGGGAAAAGGAGAAAGAGTACATTCTGAAAACCAGGCAGCAGCCTTCGCCGGTAAGATCAGTGCTGCCGTTTTTTACCATGATGAAATCGGGGAATCTCTGGCTTGCCATGGGTCAGTATGTTGCAAGTAACTTTACTTTCTATTTCACCCTTTCATGGATGTATCCCTATTTGCAGGATCGATTTGAACTGGGTGGGGTTGAGGCAGGATTTTACTCCAGCGTGCCTTTGCTTGCCGGTGCGCTTGGCAACTGGTTTTCAGGCTGGCTGGTGGACTCGACTTACAGCAGGACACAGAATCTGACTTTTTCGCGCCGACTTCCGGCAATTATCGGCTTTTCATTTGCAGCGGCGGGTATGATTCTTATGCTGGTTGCAGAATCTCCCCAGGTATCGATAATTTTCCTTTCCCTGGCAATCTTTGGCGCCGATATGACACTCAGTCCATCCTGGGCCTTCTGCATCGATATTGGCAAGGAAAATTCAGGCGCTGTATCGGGAACAATGAATATGGCAGGTAACCTTGGTGCTTTTATAACAATTATAGCCTTTCCCTACCTGCTTGCCTGGACAGGCGATCACCGTGTCTTTTTCTTTGTATGTTCTGCGCTGTCGGTATTAGCCATAATCATGTGGCTGTTTATGAGGTCAGATAAACCCATTCTGAAAGAACAATAAAATTCATCGATGTTACTAAATCAATTAAAATTCACTCTATGAAACTTGCTCTTAACACACTGGTATATGAAGTCGGTAACAAAGGTCCGGAGGAGTCACTTCGAAGCGCCGTCAAATTCGGGTTCAGGTATATTGAATATGCAGGCATACGCAAAGGCAATCCTATGACCATGTCGGCCGGACAGAAAAAAGAAGCCGTACGGATCGTGAAAGATAATGACATACACAGCACCCAGATGCTTCTTGTAGCAACCAAAGAAACCGCTCATCCCGACAAGGCTAAACGCGATTCGGTTTTCGATTATATGAAAACCTGTGCCGACTTTCAGATGGAACTTGGCGGCAGGCAGCTTCTTGTTTGCTGGGGAGGCGGTCTTTATGAACCGGGAATAAATCCTGAACAATCCTGGCTGTATATGATTGAGAATGTGGGACGGTTTGCGGAATGGTGCCTTGACAAAAACCTGCTGGTTGGTATAGAACTTGATCCGCATGTGTATTTTATCTGTAACAATACCTACAAGCTTGCAAAGGCCATTGAGGATATCGGTCTTCCAAATGTTTATCCCAATATCGATGTCGGGCATCTTGTTATTACGCGGGAGGGTCCGGAACAGCTTGAAAAGCTTAAAAGCCGGTTGCTGCATGTTCATCTGAGTGAAACAGAGTCATTCGCCCATACCAACAGTATCCTGGGAACGGGGGTTGTCGATTTTAAAGCATATGTGGATAAACTGATTGAGCTGGGAATTGAGGAAAACTGTAAAAAATATGGCGAACCGTGCGTTGCAGGTATTGAAATGGGCAGTGAAGCAAGCGGCGGTTTCGTCGATGATCCGGATCACTGGATTGAAGAAAGCCTGAAATATCTTGCCGGGATAATGCCTGAAGTTACCAGGTGATCCGCATGAACAGGAGGCGGAAGCCGTAAATACACCCGGTTATCATACCATGGTGAGTTACATGTGACCATAACTAATTGATAATTATACTTTATACAGATGAAAATAGCGATAGATTGTGATGATGCAGCTGTCAACCTTAAGAAGGTTGTGCTGGAGCATTTGAAAAGAAAAAATGCCGATATAACCGACCTGAACTATTCCGGCTCGAGCCCGGGAGCCCATTATCCTGAAATAGGATACAACCTTGCATTAAGGATCAAAAACGGTGATTTTGACAGGGGTATCCTGATGTGCGGAACAGGTCTGGGCATGGCAATGATAGCCAATAAAGTAGAGACCGTATTTGCGGGGGTTTGTCATGATGTATATTCCGCCGAAAGGCTTGTAAAAAGCAATAATGCCAATATCCTGACAATGGGCGAGCGGGTAATAGGACCCGAACTTGCCAAAACGGTGGTTGATGCCTGGCTGGTTTCTGAATTCGCTGGAGGAGGATCGACCGAAAAGGTTGAACAAATGCGAAAGCTTGAAAACAGGTCTTTCCATCCTGACAGCGGGGACTGATATCGTTGGTTGAATGAAAAAATTATTGGTATACACATTGATAAAATTTAAACTGCAAAATCCTGAACAATTAAAATTATAACCATCATGCAAAAATTCATCAACAATCCGAACCAGGTTGTGGAAGACATGCTCCAGGGATTCATTAAAGCCCACCCCGATCTGATTTCGGGCACCGGTAATGAAAGGGTAGTGAAATATAAAGACGCCCCAGTAAAAGGCAAGGTTGGTATAGTGACCGGAGGAGGATCCGGCCATAAGCCTGCATTTATAGGATACATTGGCAAGAACATGGTCGATGCGGTGGCCGTGGGAGAAATATTCACTTCCCCGCCGGCACAGATGTTTTATGATGCAATCACTGAGGCCGATTCGGGTGAAGGTGTGGCAATTTTGTACGGCAATTATTCCGGTGACAACATGAATGTTGCTATGGCCATGGAAATGGCTGCCGAAGATGGAATTATGGTACAAAAAGTGGTTGCCAATGATGACGTTCCTTCTGCCCCTGCCACAGAAGCTGAAAAACGCCGGGGTGTTGCAGGAGAGATCCTGATGTGGAAGGCAGGAGGTGCAAAAGCAGCAATGGGGGGGGGACTGGATCAGGTTATTGCGGTTGCTGAAAAAGCCATCACCAATACCAGGAGCATGGGTGTGGGACTAAGCGGATGCACAATTCCGGAAGTCGGCCATCCCAATTTCTCAGTTGAATCAGGTAAAATGGAAGTTGGAATTGGCCATCACGGGGAGCCGGGCATTGAAATAACAGACCTTGAGCCGGCAAATAAGGTAGCCCGGCGCATGTGTGACGTTATCCTTCCTGATCTGCCCTTCACAATGGGAGATGATGTGGTAGTATTATTGTCGGGGCTGGGATCAACCCCGGTCATGGAATTGTATATACTCTTTAATGAAATTGAAAAAATTCTCTCTGACACAGGAATCCGGATCCATAAAAGTTATGTGGGAAATTATTTCACTTCCCTTGAAATGGCAGGAGCCACACTTTCAGTTATGAAGCTTGACGAGGAACTTAAGGAATGCATCGATTATGAAGCCGATTCTACTGGATTGCGCCAGTTTCAAAAATAATAATTCTAACGTGAGTATGATAACTTTCACCAATCAGGAGGGCAGCCGCATAGTGGACATGCTTATCCTG
Source organism: Bacteroidales bacterium (assembly GCA_007134675.1). Taxonomy (GTDB): domain Bacteria; phylum Bacteroidota; class Bacteroidia; order Bacteroidales; family PUMT01; genus PXAP01. Next base: position 13,586 of record SLKJ01000032.1, on the reverse strand, counting down.
GTAATACAGGAAAACAAACAGTATCTCAGTGATATTGACGGGGCTATCGGAGACGGTGATCATGGTATTAATATGAATAAAGGATTTACCCTTTGCAGGGAAGCTCTTGACAAGGATCCTGGCGACCTGTCATATTCCCTGAATTTACTTGGCAGGATACTCATGATGAAAATAGGCGGCGCAATGGGACCTTTATACGGAAGCTTTTTCAGAACTTTTGCCCTGTCGCTTGAAGGAAAAGATGAAATTGGCCGGGATGATTTTCAGGCAGCTTTGAGTTCGTCGGTAGGAGCATTGCAGATAATTTCAAAGGCCTCAGTGGGAGACAAGACAATGATGGATGTCCTTATACCGGCAAAGGAAGCAATGGATTTGGCTGTCAAAGAGGATCTGGCTTTCGGCCATGCAGTGGATTTGATGACTGAAGCTGCCCGCAGGGGGCGTGACAGCACGGTGAATATGGAGGCAAAGATAGGGCGTTCAGCCCGGCTTGGAACGCGATCAAGGGGAACTATGGACGCCGGTGCCGCATCCTGTTGCCTTATCCTGGAAACAATGGCATCGGGTATTAAGGAACTTATCCGGGAATAGATTAAATAACCGGTATTTTACAGGTCAGTTCAAATAATTGCCCTGCCTGAAACGTGAAATTGAACGCAATATTCGGGTCGGGATAAAAAAAATGTAAAACTCAAATTAAAAATTATGAAACAAGGAGTAATTATCGGATTCCTGGGCAAGACTCAGGACCGTTTTTCGGAATATCAAAAACCCGTTTCGACTCGGGAAAAACTTGAAATAGTTAGTAAAATCAAAGGATTTGATGGCGTTGAAATGGTATTTCCCTATGAACTTTCCGAACCCGAAGAGACAAAACAATGGTTGAATGAGTACGGACTCAATTTAGCTGCCGTTAATGTTAATATTAAAAAAGAAGCTGAATGGGTTCCCGGGGCGCTTAGCAGGCCGGATAAGGCTATAAGAGACAGGGCTGTTGCCATGATTAAAAAAGCAAAAGATTTTGCTTTTGCGGTTGGTGCTCCCCATGTTTCCTGCTGCCCGCTTAGTGATGGTTATGATATGTTGTTCCAGATCGATTACCGGGACTCATGGAAAAATATGGTGGAGACAATTGGTGAAGCGGCAGATTATCTTCCTGAAATCCCTTTGTTTATCGAGCCAAAATACTCCGAAACCAGGGTGCATTGCCAGCTTGACAGCACGGCAAAGGCACTTCTGCTTCTTAAGGAAGTTGGTAACAATAATACGGGGGTTACCCTTGATATGGGGCACTCTTTTCAAAGCCAGGAAAACCCTGCTCAATCACTTGCATTGATCTATGAAAGCGGATATGATGCCTATATCCACACTAATGACAATGACACCAAAGCAGACTGGGATTTAATCGGGGCAAGTCGCCATTTTTTGCACTACGTGGAGTTTATGTTTTGGGCCCAGCAATACAACTACGATAAATATTTTACCACTGATGCTTCACCACGTATTTTCGATGTAGTTGAGTTTTTCAACCGTCATTCGGAAGTCAGTCTGGGGGCATATAACCTGGCAAAATCACTAAATCATAAGCAGATTACGGAGATGATGAAGGCAGAGGATTATAATGGACTTATGAAAATGATAAACAAGGAGATATACAGAGTATAAATTACTATGGCAGATTTTACAACTAAGATAGTGCTTGGCCTTGACCTTGCTAAAGCAATAGCGAAAAGAGCTTCAGAAAAAGCATCTGAATTAAATGTAGGTGGGGCTATTGCTGTTGTTGACGACAGCGGTAATCTTATCTACCTTGAAAAAATCGATGGCACTATGCCTGCAGCTTCGAACATAGCTATTGGAAAAGCCGCCACCTGTGCTGCATTTAAAAGACCAACCAGAATACTGGAAGAGCTTATACAAAATCAACGTATTGCCATGCTTGACCTTTCCGGTATAACAAATACTCCCTATGTCCCGCTAATGGGTGCATATCCAATTTATATAAATGACGAAATAGTTGGTGCTGTATCTGTAGCGGGAGCAGAAACGGGTGAAAACGATGAAATTATTGCACTTTATGCATGTGAAATAGTTGTGAATTAAGTCCCTTTAAAGAATTAAAAAACCAAACTCCTTTTCTTGTTCTCTTTTGGTATCTCTTTGATTATGGCTCGTCCAGGTCAGGTTTTTATGATATTTTCAATCAGGCAGTTTTTCTGTCCGGTTATCTCAGCCATGACAATTACCGTGGCTGCAAAGCTTGTTCACTTCTTCAAGAAGTTTTTTTCTATCCTGGCTGCTTATTTTCAGTTTATCGGCAATATCAGGTTCGTTAAACATCTGACGACACAGCACTGTCCCGTCATCAAGCAACACCTGTTTCTGTTGCTTGTTAAGTGACGTAAGAGCAGTAATCGGAAAGAATTTTTCTTTTTCGATCATATCACGAAGACTGCAGCCCTCGGGATAATCCCAGCTTACAAGGTGGAGCCCTGCACATTTGCCGTAATCAATAGCGTCTGAAGTAAACCTGGTATTTGTTACAACCCATCCCTGGAAGGCAATTTTGCTGAATCCGGGAAGAGATTCTCGTTTCTTTACTATGTCATTGAACCTTGAGTGAATGTAAAGTGGCACCCTCACATTGGCATTTTTACCCTGGCTGTTATAAAATTTGCACTCCACAAAGATCTGTTTATTGTTGCCGGTAGCTACCACATCGACTTCATGCTGCACACATTGTCCCTGAACAATCTCACCCACCCTGGTATCAAAACCGTAGTGCGCTATCAGCTGTCCCACAAATTGTTCAAAGGGGTATCCTGTTGGACCAAGCTCCATAATAGCTTTTTTAAGTTTATACCTTGCTGCCGTTCCGTCCTTATATTTTTTAAGAAGCCTGAAAGTATGTCTGTATAATTTTTTGGTGGTCACCCCTTCATGCAGCCAGTTATTAATTTCATTGCTGATTTTTCTGATAGCCTCCTTGTCCGCTCCCACACGTTTAAGACTGTTTTCGAGCTTAGTCTGCGAAAAAGCTTCTTTTTCTCCTGAAGCCTTTCTGATAATGGTAGTATTATTCATGTTATTGGTTTTGTTTCTACTTACCTGGCTGACTCTGGATTAACCCCTTGTCCGATATCGTCTTACACCGTCTCTTACACCGTCTCTTACACCGTTTATGATAAATATTTTTGATAATAGTTTATATGACAATCAATTTTATACAAACAGGCTTATCACTTTGTCCTTTAATTCAAGCGATGAAAAGGAATATTCTGATTTGATCCACTCGAGGCTTTTAGGATGATAAAAAAAGACATGGGTCTCGTCATCTTTATAACGCCACTTTAAAAAGTCAATATCTTCGCGGTAGAGTTCCGTCATGCAGATAAGGCCACCTCTTTGATTGATCAGCGAACGCAGTAACCTGAATTCTGAAGCGGGATTATGGAAATGCTCCATCACCTCACAGCATAATATGTAATCATATGTTGTATTAAGCTTTTGCCTGTCGTTGCTGAAAAAGGGGTCATACAGCCCGACATTGTAACCCTGTTCTCTCAGTACACTGGCGGCAACCGGCCCGGTCCCCGAACCAAAATCAAGTCCACGGCTGCTGACGGTAAATTTTTCGAGAACTTCATTGACCAGGGGACTGACAAAATTGCGGTAACCGGGATCATCAATATCGTTGTTATGGGATTCATATCTCTCTTTTTCCCTTTCGGGGAAAGGATGAAAATCGGGTGCCATGAAAACCGACATGCATTTGAGGCAACGGTAATACACAATATTTCTGCACATGGCAAAGAAGGCTGAATCTGCTCCGCATAGAATACAATCTTGTTTTTTTATCAACAGGAATATTTTAAGAGTTAAATATCAACGACAATGTAAATTTATGAATTTTTGTTTATTGCAGTATTATTCCGGAAGATGACAAGGCTGTTGTATTGCATTATTGCCAAAGTGTTAATTATTGCATAGTGAGGAGATCCTATTTTTTTCATAAATTAGTCAAATGTTACCCGCAGGGAACACTGAACCCCGATCTATGCAAAGACTCATCATTTACAAGGCTTCGGCCGGATCAGGAAAAACATACAAACTGACAGAGGAATATCTCAGTCTGGCGCTAAGCATACCTTTCAGGCAAATACTGGCGGTCACTTTTACCAATAAGGCCACAGCCGAAATGAAGGATCGCATTACCGGTGTCCTTGACGATCTGACTTCGGGAAGGCACTCTTCCTATCTGGATGTCCTGATGTCAGAAACGGGAATTAATGAGGCAGCACTTAGAAAAAAAGCCGGCGAGGTACTTGAAGATATTTTACATAACTACTCAAGATTTTCGGTCGGTACGATAGACAGTTTTTTCCAGAGGATAATACGTGGATTTGCCCGTGAGACTGGCCTTCAATCCGGTTTTGAACTTGAGCTGGATAACCAGCGTGTTCTGGATAAGGTTATAGACCGCATAATGTTGGAGACAGAAACCAACAGCGATCTTCAGAACTGGTTGATGAAATATGCCGAAAGCAGGATCAGGGAAGGGTTATCGTGGAACTTCAGGAAGGATATCGGACGTCTGGGAAATCAGGTTTTTAACGAAACATTTATCCGTTTCAGGCAGGAAACAACGAACAGGCTTTCTGACAAATCATTTATGAATGATTATTTGTCCGCACTGAATAACCTGAAAAAAGGTTTTGAAAGAGATATGCGCGGGCTTGGTTCTGATGCACTTGACCTGATCAGGCAGAAAGGGTTGACACTTTCTGATTTTTCATACAGTACAGCCGGGGTTGCCGGGTATTTTGAGAAGATTTACACCGGGAAACAGTTTGTTCCGGGCAAGAGGGTGCTTGATGCGGTTGATAATCCGGAATCATGGTTTTCAAAATCTTCCGGAAAAAAGGGAGAAATAACAGGCGCATTAGAAGGCGGGCTCAACAGAATGCTGAAAGAGGCGCTTGAGAAATACAAAGGAGGTTACTCTGAATATTTGACCGCTAAACTGATACTTTCCAACTTCTATACGCTGGGCTTACTGAATGATATCACCCGGCAGATCAGGGAGTATGCAGATGAGAACAACCTGTTCCTCCTTTCCGATGTAGCATCTCTGCTGTCTGGAATAATCAGCGGGAATGAAGCGCCATTCATATATGAGAAAACAGGTTATTTTTACCGGCATTTCATGATCGATGAGTTTCAGGATACCTCCCGGATACAGTGGAAAAATTTCATACCCCTTATCATCAACAGCCTCTCTGAAAATAACCGTAATATACTTGTGGGTGATGTAAAACAGTCCATTTACCGCTGGAGGAACGGGGACTGGCGGATACTGGCGGGGGAGATAGAGGAGGAGATGAAACTTTACGATCCCCTGGTTAAGCCTCTGGAGGTAAACTGGCGCAGCAAAAGGAATATAGTTGATTTCAATAATATGCTTTTTCAGTATTCTCCGCGATTAATGCAGGAGCAGTTCAGGCACGAATATCTTGACTCTGTGCTGTCTGAAGAGTGCGGCCTCAGATTGCAGGAGCAGATTGCAACAGCCTACAGTGAACATTCTCAGATATACCCGAATGACCCTGCAAAAGAAGGCGGTTATGTTTCTGTTAATTTTCTTGATAATGAGCAGATCAACTGGAAGGCAGAAGCCCTGAAAAACCTGCCTGAACTTCTTGCCGACATAATATCAACGGGATACCATTCCCGGGATATCGCTATTCTGGTAAGGAACCACAATGACGGCAAGGATATTGCAAAGAGGCTGCTGGAATGGCAGGCCGAACAGGGCAGGGAGTCTCAGACCCGGCTGGATTTTATATCTGATGAGTTTCTGCTGCTTCAGGAATCGGTTTCCGTGCAGCTGCTAACTGCTCTGATAAGGTTTATGTCAAACCCTGCAGATAAGATTAACATGGCAGATATTATTAATCAGTATTGCCGTTATCTGGGCCATAGTCCCTTTGCAGATGCCACAGATCACGAGCTGTTCGGAAAGATTGCCGATGACGATGAAGAATACTGGAATGTGATGCTTCCCGGGGAATTTGTTCAGGGCCTGGATTATATCAGACAGCTTTCTGTCTATGAAATGGTTGAGCATCTGATTTCAGTTTTCGGACTGGACGATATTCCCGGAGAGGTTCCCTATCTGATGGCTTTTCAGGATGTGGTGCTTGATTTTTCGCGAAAAGAATCCGGGGGAGCGGGACTTTTTGCAGAATGGTGGACTGAGAATAGTGGCCGATTCTCGGTCAGCAGCAGCGACAGGCAGGATGCTATGAGGATAATGACCATTCATAAGTCCAAAGGGTTGCAGTTCAAGGTTGTGGTTATTCCTTTCGGGGACTGGCTGATGGATCATAACCCCATGTATGACAACTTTATCTGGTGCAGGCCCGACAGGGAGCCATTTAACCGGCTCGGCCTTGTTCCCCTGAAGTACAAAGCTGATCTGGCAGCCAGCATTTTTGTACATGATTATTTCAATGAGAAAATGCAGGTGTTTGTAGATAACCTGAACCTGCTGTATGTTGCATTTACCCGTTCTGAGGAGGAGCTCCATGTATATACGCCAATGCCGGGTAAAAACCGTAAAAACAGGTACCAGGTCAAATCGGTCTCTGAACTGTTATACATCATACTATCTGAATATCCCGTTACTCATGATAACGGGAAAGGCTCTTCTACCGGGCTGTCCGCTGCTTCCTCCGCCGATGACATTTCAGCAGGACCAACTATTTTCAGTGGCCCACTTCCCAGACTTAAAGGATATTGGAATATCAGTGAAAAGAGTTTCTCTGCCGGCAAAAGAATAAAAACAGCTGCAAAAGCCGAAATTGATCACGGCAATGATCTGAAGCTTGAAAATTACCGCGTAAATGATTTCAAAGATAAGCTGAAACTGCGTCTTTACGGCAGTCTCTTTTTTGATGACGAGGGAGAAGCAGGAAAAAGGATTGCCCACGGCAGGCTTATGCATGAAATTTTCGAAAACATAGTCACTGCAGATGACACAGAGAGAGCAGTCAGGCAGAAATATCATGAGGGCTTGATAGTTATGGATGAAGTAGCTCCACTTGTCAGCGAGATAAAAAAGTTGATAAGCGATAAAAGAATTGCACACTGGTATGACGGAAGCTGGAGGGTTAGGAACGAAACAGGGATCCTTTTAAAATCAGGCAGAACAAGAAGGCCTGACAGAGTTATGGTCAGTGAGAGTGAGGAGGTCCTGGTGGCAGATTACAAATTCGGCGGGCACGCCCGGCCCGGTTATAACAGTCAGGTTAGAGGATATATGAAAGAGCTGAAAAATATGGGGTACGAAAACGTAAGGGGATTTGTTTGGTATGTTTTTGCAGGTAAGCTTGATGAGGTTGAACTTGACATAAGGCAATGAATTCTGATAAATGACTGCGATGAAAACATATCATTGGGGAACCGGTAGGCGCTTCAATTCGCTCTCCGACTATTTTACAAGAGAATTCGGAGGTAGGGTGCAGAAGGTTTCTGTCAATGCTGGTTTCACCTGTCCCAACCGTGATGGAAGGTCGGGGAGGGGAGGATGCACTTATTGCGACAGCATGGCCTTCAGTCCCAGCTATTGCCTTTCCACAGTGCCGGTTACCGACCAGATAAATCAAGGTATTGAATTTCACAGAAAAAGATACAGACGGGCTGGTAAATTTCTGGCCTATTTCCAGTCCTATACCAACACTTACGAAAGGCCTGAAAAGTTAAGGGAGCTTTACACTGAAGCCCTTTCCGTGCCTGGAGTGATAGGCCTTGTTATAGGTACACGGCCCGACTGTGTTGACGATGATATTTTAAGTCTTATTGCCGGGTTTGCGAAGAGTCACTATGTGATAGTTGAATACGGAATAGAATCTTGTTATAACAGAACTTTGAAAGAGATCAATCGCGGACATGATTTTGAGACATCGGTTGCAGCTATCAGGAATACGGCTAAGTACGGTATACGGGTCGGAGGGCACATTATTTTTGGCCTTCCCGGCGAGGGACGCGGTGAGATGCTTGCTCAGGCAGGCATATTGTCGGCTCTTCCTCTTAATAATATGAAGTTTCACCAGCTGCAGATAATTAAGGATACACCGATGGCCAGGCAGTATAAGGATGAGCCTGAAAAGTTCACTCTTTTTGAACCTGATGAATATCTTGATTTTATGGTTGAATTTGTTGAAAGGCTCAGTCCATCCATCATTATCGAAAGATTTGCTGGTGAAGTGCCTGTCAGGTTCCTTGAGGGAGGGGCGAAATGGGGACTGAGAAGCGAACAGGTGTTAGCTCTGTTTGAAAAAAAACTTGAGCAACGGGACGGCTGGCAGGGAAAGTATTTTTTAAAATCATAACCGAATTAATATAATAATAATCGAAGCTCCTGATTAATCTTTTACAATGGATGCCTTTTTGAAGAATACAGCTTCTTACCTTTACCGGAAATATGGCAATGCCCTTTCTGACAGCGCGCTGGTATTTCCGAACAGGCGCGCAGGGCTTTTTTTTACGAGGTATCTTTCTGAAATCATTGATAAGCCCATGTGGCTGCCCGCTGTAATCAATATTTCAGATCTGATGCAATCCCTCAGCTCCCTGCAGCCGGCCGATCCGATAACTCTCAACTTTGAGCTTTATCGTGTGTTCCGGTCCGTTACCGCCAGCAGGGAAAGCTTTGATGAGTTCTATAACTGGGGTGAGATATTACTTGCTGATTTTGATGAGATTGATAAATACTTGGCAGACGCCGGAGCATTATTCAGGAACGTTACCGAGCTTAAAAAACTGGAGGAGCAGTTCGATTATCTGACACCTGAACAGGTTGAGGCTATAAAAAGCTTCTGGAAAAGTTTCAGCCATGGTGAAAAGTCGCCTCAGCAAAAAGAGTTTCTCCGGCTTTGGGAGGTGCTTTCTGAAATATATTCCAAATTTCAAAAATGTCTTATTGACAAAGGAATTGCATATGAGGGAATGATCTTCAGGGACGTGGCCCAGGCCATTGAAAAAGAGACCTTACCGGCTTTAGCCTACCAGAAGATATTCGTAGCAGGCTTCAATGCACTTACCGAATGCGAGAAAAGGCTTTTTGATTATCTCAGAAAGATGGATAAGGTTGAATTCTTCTGGGATTATGATGAACACTATACTGAACGGCCGGGTCACCAGGCAGGTTTATTTATGCGGGACAATATCAGCCGTTATCCCCATGCGGGATTCAGCCAGGAGACGTGTAACATCAAAAAATACCGCCCATCTGCAGAAATCATCGCCGTACCCTCCAACAGCGGCCAGGCCAAACTTCTGGGATCCCTCAAGGATATATTCAAAGGTGACGATCCTGCCGGTACAGCAATAATACTTCCCGATGAGAGCCTGTTGCTTCCGGTGCTTTCATCACTGCCCGGAGAGGTGGACAAAATTAATGTTACCATGGGCTATCCTCTAAGGGATAGTCCTGTATACGGTTTTGTTTTAAACCTTGTATCGCTTCAGAAAAACTGCCGTACTGATGAAAAGGGCAACCTGCTGTTCCACCACAAGGATGTGCTTGCAATCTTACAACACCCATGCTTCCTTAAAGCTAGCCCCCTTTTATCCCAGACTATTGCCAGAAATATAGTTGAGAAAAACCTGGTCTATATTGACAGCTCGTTTCTGAACGGGTCGGTTTTCGGGGGACTGGTATTCAGGGAGAGGCGGAAAGATTTGACTTTTCTGGTTTATATAGTTGAAATTCTTACATATATTGCTGAAATACCCCCTGGTGATGCTGCAGTTGCCATGGAGGGCGGTTTTGAAGAAAGAGAATTTATTTACAGGCTGTTCACCGGTGTTCGCAGACTCAGGGATATACTGGAAAATTCGCAAACAGAGATCAGGTTTGACACGCTTGTAAAACTGCTGAAAAAGATATTGCACGGAATTAGTGTACCATTCCAGGGTGAGCCTCTCAGCGGGGTTCAGGTTATGGGAGTGCTTGAAACCCGTGCACTCGATTTTGAAAACGTTGTATGGTTGTCGATGAATGAGGGGATATTTCCGGCCAGGCAGACCGGCTCCTCCTTTATCCCTTTTTCGCTGAGAAAGGGACACGGACTGCCGGGTATTGAACAGCATGAAGCTGTCTATGCATATTACTTTTACCGCATGCTTCAGAAGGCCCGGCGGACAATCCTGGTTTACAATACAAGGAGTGAGGGGTTGTTTACGGGAGAGATGAGCAGGTTCATCTATCAGCTTAAATTTGACCGGAAGTTCCATGTAAGCGAAAAAAGCCTGGTTTCCAATCTGGTGCCCCCGGATAACAAGCCGGTCCGCATAGAGAAGACACCTGATATTATGAAGTTGATGGAAAGATTCGCCGGTAATTTGGGAGGCACTAAATACCTGTCCCCCGGGGCTTTAAATGCTTTCGCGGACTGCTCGCTGAGGTTCTATTTCCGTTATGTTGCCCGCATTCCTGAGCCCGGGCAGATAGCTGAAGAGATAGATATGGCAACATTCGGGAATCTCATGCATAAATCGGTGCAACTTATCTATGAACCTTATTCCGGCCGTATGGTCAATTCAGAGGATATCAGCTCAATGCTGGCTGATGAAAAACTGACAGAACAAATTGTTCAAAAAGCCTTCAGTGAGGTTGTGCCGGGAAAGTCAAACCGTGAAAATGGCGGTCTGACCGGAATGAACAAAATAATATCAGGAGTATTAATTACCTATATCAGGGAGATGCTGGCCCATGACATCCAACTTGCTCCATTTACCATTGTTGCACTTGAAAAAGAGTACAGGTCCTCTATATCGGTTTATTCAGAAAACAGGGAACTGACACTTAATCTTGGAGGTATTATCGACAGGATTGATGAGGTTTCCGGTAATCTCCGGGTGGTGGATTATAAAACCGGAGGTGATGAGCCTGATTTTAAAACGTTGGAATCCCTTTTTGAACGGGGGAGTTCAAAGAGGAGAAAAGCTGTTTTTCAGACATTTTTATATGCCTGGCTGTATCTTGAGAATTCAGACAGGTCAGCTGCCGTAACTCCGGTATTGTACCAGATAAAAAAGTTCTTTGGCCGGGAACCGCTTGTTATTTATCAGAAACCGTCAAGATCTCTGAAAAAGGCTGTAAAAGACTTTTCGGTTTACAGAGAAGAATTTGAAAACCACCTCCGGATGCTTCTGGCAGATATGTTCAATCCTCAATCCCCCTTTGATCAGGTGAATGATAGTGAAGTTTGCAAGTATTGTATTTACAATAAATTGTGTAAGAGATAATCAACTGTATCAGTAAAATCATAAAATTATGATTAATGAAAAACTCATAAATCCGCGTAGCATTGTTGTTGTCGGGGGTTCAAATGATATCGGCAAACCAGGCGGAAAGGTTCTTAAGAATATTATTGACAACAACTACAAAGGAGCTATATACGTAGCCAATCCCAAAGAGGACAGGGTGCAGGGAATTAAAAGCTACAGGAACCCTGAGGAGCTGCCCGATGCTGACCTTGCTATACTAGCCGTGGCTGCCAGGCATTGCCTCCCGGTGGTTGAGCTGCTGGCAGCCAGAAAAAACACAAAGGCTTTTATTATTCTTTCTGCCGGGTTCTCCGAAGAGGGTGAAGAGGGCGCCATGCTTGAAAAGAAAATTGCAGATATTGTAACCTCTGCAGGTGCCTGCCTTATAGGTCCAAATTGTATTGGTATCATGAATCAACATCATAGCAGCGTTTTCACCTCTCCTGTTCCTGAAATGGACCCCAAAGGGGTAGATTTTATTTCGGGTTCAGGAGCAACCGCAGTTTTTATAATGGAATCAGGACTTCCCAAAGGCCTCAAATTTTCAAGTATTTATTCTGTAGGTAACAGTGCTCAGTTAGGCGTTGAGGATATTCTAAAACATATGGATAAGACCTACGTCCCTGAAAAATCTTCCCGCGTTAAACTTCTTTATATTGAAAGTATAGAAGACCCTGATAAGTTACTGAAACATGCATCTTCACTTATTCGCAAGGGTTGTAAAATCGCAGCAATCAAGTCCGGTACCTCCGAAGCCGGCAGCCGGGCAGCTCTTTCTCATACCGGTGCACTGACAAGCTCAGACCTTGCCGTTGATGCACTGTTCCGAAAAGCAGGGATTGTAAGGTGTTATGGCAGGGAAGAGCTCATAACTGTTGCATCTGTTCTACTGCATCCTGAGATAAAAGGAAGAAACATTGCTATTGTTACACATGCCGGGGGACCGGCGGTTATGCTTACTGACGCCCTGTCGGATGGCAGGCACAGGATACCCTTGATAAAGGGCAGAGACAGCGAGAAATTGCTGTCTCTGCTCAATGAGGGGGCGTCAGTTTCAAATCCTATTGATCTTTTAGCTACCGGTACAGCCAGCCAGCTTGAAATGGTTCTGGATTATTGTGAGAATAAATTTAAACACATCAATGCTATTATGGTTATTTTTGGCAGCACCGGTCTTCATAAGGTTTTTGATGCATACGAGGTATTGCATAAGAAGATGGTTAGCTGTAAGATACCTATCTTTGCTATCCTGCCATCGCTTTTTACAGCGCGAAGGGAGGTGGAGTATTTTCTTTCAAAAGGACACATAAACTTCCCTGATGAAGTATTGCTCGGACGGGCTGTATCAAAGGTTTACTCCACACCCGGACCCGCTGATGACCGCATACTGCGTGACGATGTAAATATCCCCCGAATAAAAGAGCTTGTAGCAGCTGCCCCTGAAGGCTTTGCCAGTCCGGGTCTTGTAAGGGATTTTCTTAATTCTGCCGGAATACCAGTAGTAACTGAAGAAGTTTGCAGTACCTTTACCGATGTCCGGGTTGCAGCAAATAAGATTTCTTATCCGGTGGTTATGAAGGTTGTGGGACCTGTTCATAAATCAGAGCTGAATGGGGTAGTTCTGAATATAAATTCAGATCAGCATCTGGAAGCTGAATACAACCGGTTGATGAATATTTCCGGGGCAAAAGCTGTGCTTGTTCAAAAAATGCTTGCAGGTACGGAACTTTTCATTGGCGCTAAATACGAACCGGCCTTCGGGCATATAATTCTTTGCGGTCTGGGCGGTATTTTTGTGGAGGTTTTAAAGGATGTTTCTTCAGGTCTTGCACCTTTAACTTACCCTGAAGCTTATTCTATGATCAGGTCAGTTAAAAGTTACAGAATAATAAAGGGCACAAGAGGCAAACCAGGAATAAATGAAAACCTTTTCGCAAAAATAATTGTACATTTATCCACCATGCTCCGTTTTGCAACGGAGATCAAGGAACTTGACCTGAACCCGCTTATCGGCCATGGTGATGATATTACCGTTGTTGATTCAAGGATATTGATCAGAAAATAAAATCCGGACAGCCGGCAATCTGATCACACCTTTATCTGGTTTTTTGCTGTTTCTATGAAGGCAAGAATATTTTCAACCGGTGTATCGCCCTCTACAGCATGTGAAGGAGAGAAAAGGTATCCTCCTTGCTTTCCATGGGCCAATAACATTTTCGATTCTTCGATAACATCTTCCCTTGTGCCGAAGG
>SLKJ01000021.1 GCA_007134675.1 Bacteroidales bacterium | reverse complement strand
TTATAATGTAATTTCCAGTTATCCATATTATTAAAGTAAATTGTCCTACCTGCAGGGTTAAATCAATCTTCGATGCACCTATGATAAATTACTGCATCAGTTTTGATATTCAATAGCCTTGTAAATTAAATTACAAAGGTCCCCATCAACAAATTCCACTTGTTCAATAATCTGGCTTTCAATCTTATAAATCCTAACCTTATCATGTTCCGGATAGATATGGATTTTGTCAATATTACGCTGAAACCATTCAAAGATGGGGCTATAAAATGGTAATGCAGCTATAAGTACATATACCTCAAATAGTTTCTGCAAGGTTTTTTTCTGTGAGGTTAAAAATGTTCCAGGAAATTTATAAACCTCATTTAAGTACCAATGAATTTTATTTTCAATTTTCATAAGCAGAAGCTGCCTGGACTTTTCAGATGTTATCATAATTGTGGAAGATTGTTTAAATAGATATACGTAATTCACAAAATCAAAATATATACCAACTGTACCTGCGTATTCTTTTGTAAAATATGGAACGTAGGGCAGGAACTACTGATATCCAATGCTTTCAAAAACTCACTTAAGAAATTGTCAAATAGAGGTTCTGTTAGAGCACAGTTGGGGAAAATATACTACAAGTGAGTAATAAGTACCTATGAAACCGGCATCAACCTTCGGCAGAAAAAATAAAATATCAAACCATGCGGGTTTGATTTCGTCGATCTCGCAACCAATAAAGTAACTTTTAGCAATATTAACCAGATGTGACATTCATGTGTTCGAGGCACTGAATATTGATTGTATGCAAAATGTAATTAGTAGATTATTAGTCTTATAAAACCAATATGTGAGCTCGAATTTTTGATTCTGATAAATCAGAACCATGATGAACTGTATCAGATAGTTCCGGCAAACCTTATTATCATGATGAGAACTGTTGGCATAGAATTGGCTTATTATTAAAGCAACCGGATCTGATTTGCACCATCTGGCACATAGCATCTGGTTTATCGAATGTGGTTCTTAGCATTTGGTTCATAACATATGATTCTTAATAAAAAGCCTTAATTAAAATATCCCTGCAATGGAAAAGTGGAAAATACAGCAAAAGGATCTCTTAACTCCCTTCACTCTGGAGGATTTGAATTTTGAGACAACCAATGATTTAAGTGATTTGAAAGAAACCCCGGGACAGGATCGTGCCTATCAGGCGATGGAGTTCGGATTCAATATAGGGCAAAAGGGTTTCAACCTTTATGCCATGGGCTCCAGCGGTTCAGGTAAATATGCTGCCATTCAAGAATTTCTGAATAAAAAAGCTTCCGGCGAGAATGTCCCCTGGGAATGGTGCTATGTGAATAATTTTGAAAAATCTCACCGACCTCTTTATCTTAAATTTCCGGCGGGTCGTGCAAATGAATTTAAAGAGGATAATAAACGCTTATTGGAGGACCTGCATGGTGCCATTCTTTCTGCCTTTGTAAGTGAGGAATATCGTAATAAGCGTCAGGAAATTGAGGAGGAACTGAAGAATAAACAACAGGATGATTTGTCAGATATCCGTGAAAGGGCTAAGAAAGAAGGTATTTCCCTGGTAGAAACACCTGCGGGTATAGCTTTTGCTCCCATAATCGACGGAAATGTTTTATTGCCCGAACAAATCAACAATTTGCCAGAAGGTCAGCGTAAAGAGATCGAATCCAGGATCAGCAAGTTCCAGAAAGAGTTTGGCAAAACTATTCAGCAGCAACCGAAATGGCAGCGGGAAGCACAGAATAAAATTAAGGAACTTAGCCGGGAAGTGGTAAGAGCTACCGTTTCTTCATTGTTTGATGAGATGAAAACAAAATATGAAAATTTATCTGAGGTAATAAAACATCTGGATGCCATAAAAAATGACCTGATTGACCATGCTGAGCAATTTCATCAGGCCAAAGAAGGTGCACAACAACCCATTGTAATACCTGGCATCCAGCAACAGGATCCAACCGAAGCTATTTTTCAACGCTACCAGATAAACGTACTGGTAGATCACAGCAAGGCGAATGGTGCCCCTGTTGTTTATGAAGACGACCCGGCTTTTCAGAATCTGGTAGGACGCATAGAACATATTGCTAAAATGGGAGCTCTTACCACAGACTACACCCTGATCAAGCCAGGAGCTTTACATCGTGCCAATGGTGGCTACCTGATTCTTGATGCCGAAAAAGTTCTCATGCAGCCGCATGCATGGGAAGGCCTGAAACGTTGCCTCCAGGCGGGCGAGATCCAGACAGAAAGTCTTGGTCAGGCTCTTAATCTCATGTCAACTGTCTCTCTGGAGCCGGAACCCATACCGCTAAATGTAAAAGTAGTTCTTATCGGTGAGCGGTTAATCTACTATCTTCTTTATCATCTTGACAATGAATTTGCAGATTTTTTTAAAGTAGCTGCCGACTTTGAAGAAGAAATTGACCGTACTGATGAAACTATTCCCCTCTTTGCCAGGTGGGTCGGCACCCTTGTACGCCGTGACAAACTTCATCCTTTCGACAAAAATGCAGTGGGCATGGTGATCCGGCAGGCTTCACGGACTTCCGGTGATGCAGAAAAAATGTCTGTCCAAATGAGAGTCCTGACTGATCTCATGAGGGAGGCTGATTACTGGGCTGGCGAAAATGGACGTGATGTTGTTACTGATCAGAATGTTCAGCAAGCAATTGATGCCCGTATTTTCCGGGCTGACCGTATGCGCATTCGTCTCAGGGAGGAGATTGAAAAAGGACGCCTCCTTATTGACACCGAAGGAGAAAAGACAGGGCAGGTCAATGGCCTTTCGGTGTATAAATCCGGAGAGTTAATTTTTGGAAATCCCAACAGGATTACTGCCCGGGTCAGGGTAGGTCCATCCAAAGTTGTCGATATTGAACGTGAAGCAAAACTTGGGGGTGATATTCATTCCAAAGGAGTCCTTATACTGAGCGGCTTCATTGCCGGCCGGTACCTTCCGCAACATCCCCTGTCAATGATGGCCAGCCTGGTTTTTGAACAAAGTTATGCTGAGGTTGAGGGAGATAGTGCTTCATCAGCGGAACTGTATGCTTTGCTTTCCGCGCTGGCCCAGGTGCCTGTCCGTCAATGGATAGCCGTTACCGGCTCTGTAGACCAGTATGGTCAGGTACAGGCTGTAGGCGGTGTTAATCAGAAGATAGAAGGTTTCTTTGATGTCTGCAAAGAGCGGGGACTTACCGGTAAGCAAGGAGTAATGATTCCTGAAGCTAACAAAAGACAACTGATACTTCGCAAAGATGTACTTGAGATGACTGAGCAGGGGAAGTTTCATATTTACGCGGTAAACCATGTAGATGAGGGTATTGAAGTACTTACCGGCATATCTGCAGGTAAGCGGAATGAAAACGGTGAATATCCTGAAGGGACCATCAATCACAAAGTTGAGGAGCGGTTGAAATCATTTGCCAAATCAGCAAAAGAATTTTCAAGCCCGGATAACACTAACCCACCGGATTAATAACGAGACAAAGTAAAAAAACCCGGGATGATCCCGCCCTGGAATGGAACCCGTCTTTTAAAAAGTAGGCAGATAAAAAATGTTAAAGCTGGTCAACCCGGCAAGTATGATAGGTGAAGGTGTGTAAAAATTCAACATTAATTTAAAATTCCCGAAAGGCAAAATTGCATAAAACCTTAACTTAGAGCGCTTTTTATTTGTTTTGTTTTGCCGGGATTTTTTTGTGGTACAGTTATGGAGTCTGAATTCTATGCAGTTATTGTATAACTAAAATAGTTAATATTATGAAAAAGAGACCTCAGGATTGGATTAATTTAATCATTGGAATTTGGTTGTTTCTATCTCCATGGATATTCGGATATGCTTATATGGGGCATGCATGGAATTCTTTCCTTTTTGGAGCCTTAGTGACTATCTTTTCAGTATTTGCACTGTATGATCGAAAGGCATGGGAAGAATGGATCAACACTTTCATTGGAATCTGGATTTTCATTTCTCCCTGGGTATTGGGAATGGTGATAAATTCAGTAATGTGGAACCACTGGATTATCGGAATTCTGATTGTGGCAATGTCTGCTACAAGTATCAGAGAAGCACAAAGGCAAGCGAGAGCTGAAACAGCTTGATCTTCAGGCAATTATTTTATACATTTGGAAAAATAGAAATGACCTGTGCCGTTATTGTCAAAGGCACAATTGTAAGAGGCACAGGTCATTATAATTTAATGTACTTCTATTTTCCTGTGAGGTTTGGTTCTTGCCTCTTCGGTTTTGGGAAGGTGAATTCTCAGGATACCATCATGGTACTTTGCTTCTATTTTATCCCTTTCAACAATATGCTCAGGAACAGGAAATGCCCTGCGGAAAGCCTGGTAATTAAATTCCCTGCGGGAATATTCACCATCATCTTCCTTTTTCTCCTCCCTGTGTTCTGATGAAATGACCAGAGTGCCATTCTCCATTTCAACATCGAAATCATCCTTTTTCATACCAGGAGCAGCAACTTCAACCTGAATTTCTTTTTCAGTTTCTTTTAAATTAACTGCCGGTACATTTGTTTCCATTCCAAAAGTTGTCGAAAACAAGTTTCTGAAATCATTCTCCAGAAATTTTTCCATAAAAGATGGAGTTCGCGGGGTGAATCTTGTAATTGCCATAGTTTTTAAGGATTTGATCTGTTGGTTAAAACAGATAGGTTTCACATTAAATTTTTTTGAGCGTCAAACACATTATTGAATTGCCAATTCATATCAAAATGACACAACAATTGAACCGATAAAATCAGTTTTTGATGATAAGCAATTTTATATTCACGCTACACGCTGATAATCTTTTAAATTCAAAATTAAGTGGCAGGAATTTAACTTATATGGAAAATTCTTTCTGGTGGTCAAGTGTGGAAAAATTTCAACACCAATGTAAAACATTATTTACAACAGTCCGGTAAATAATACGATTTGGCGATATCAATTACAGCAGCTATTTTTAAAAAATACCTTCATTAAAACCAGGTTCCTATTCAGAATTACACTGTTCAGCTGATTATTGTTGTTCCGGAGGCTCTTCAATTTCGGGTAATTCATTGGGTTCCGGCAGTTCTTCAGGCTCGGGCAGTTCATCTGGTTCAGGGAATTCTTCCAATTCCTTTATGTTATCAGGATCTGGTACTTCAATCCATTTTATTTTGTCAGCGGCTGGGGTAGTATCTCCGATCTCTGTTGTATCAAGAGGATCTGGTATTCTATCTGGTTCTGAAGGACTGCGGCAACCGGTGACGAAAAAAACTATTATCATGGACACAAAAATTTTTGACATGGTAGTAGCTATTAAATTATTGAAAATTATCGTTTTCGCCCTACAAGTAAAATTACCACACCAACAACCACTACACCTCCGCCAACCCATCTTGGCCAGGTCACTGTTTGCTCTTCTTGCCTGGTAATTTCATAATCACCAATTTTCGCAACCTTTTCATCTTTTAATAAGGTTATCCCGGAGAATATGGTTATGATAATGCCTGCGATGACTAATGTAATTCCTAATAATTTCATAATCTGTGATTTTTGCCGTTTAGATTACAAGCCTGATTTTATCACTGAAAATATTATGCCATTTTACACATATACTTTGGGAAATTCCAAAACCGGTTCCCTGTCCGGTTCCCTTTCCGGTTTCCTGTCCGATTATCATACCCGGTTCCGGATGTCCGGTTTCCTGTCCTGATCCTTCTGAGCCGGTGCGCCCCCGGCAGAATTATCTTGGCTATCCTTACCGTCCAGGTCTAAATTCTTACCGTTCAAGATTTTTCCGTCAATCTCTTAAGCGCTTCAGAAATTATATTCATAAATTTAAGTAAAGGACCCGGAATTTTAAAAAGACTGAATTAAATCATGAAACTGTTTCCCGCTACATACACCGTCAGAACTGTTGAAGTATACACGGCCCGTATTTCCGCGAAAAGCAGAATAATTTACCTGATCATCATCCTCAGTCTGGCAACAGCTATCGCAAGCCTTCCATTTATTTATGTCGATATCTCGGTTCAGGCGCGCGGCCTGTTCCAGTCCACCATCGAAAAACAGACTGTCAGTGCACCCGTTTCCGGAAGGGTAGCTGCAACGGTCATACGTCACGGACTCAGGGTAGCAGCCGGAGATACGCTGTTAATTGTCGATTCGGAGGGGTTGGAGGCGAAGGCGGGATTCCTGCGATCGATAATCAGTGAAAACGATCTTTGCATTGCCGATCTTACTTCGCTTTCGCGGAAATGTCTCCTGGAGCCGTTTGAAATCGCTGAGTTCATGACCCCGAAGTACAGGTCGGAATACACCAGTTTTATAAGGAACAGGGAACTTCAGGAAGTTAAGTACCTGAGGGCCCGTTCAGATTATATCAGGTGCAGCATTCTGTTCAGCAATGACATTGTTGCAGCGGCCGAATATGAAAAGGTCATGCGGGAGTACCATCTTGAGGAAACAGCCTTGAGGCATATGGCAGCGGCCCAGCAAGCCCTCTGGCAGAGCGATCTGGCGCATCGTATTGACCAGGCAAAAAAACTGTCGGCAGAGCTTGAGCAGCTGAGGGATGAACTGGACAACAGGGTTATCAGGTCGCCGGTTAACGGGATGATAATACAGAGTGCCGATATCCAGCCCGGAAGCTTTGTCATTTCAGGTCAGAAGCTGGCTGAGATTTCTCCTTTTGGTGGACTCCTGGCTGTTTTTCATGTCAGTCCCTCAGATATCGGTTTCATCAGGGAAGGCCAGAATGTAAAACTTCAGGTCGATGCCTACAACTATCACCAGTGGGGGATGCTCGACGCCGTAATAATTGGTGTATCGGATGATATCATAACAGACGGGAGGACGGCGCTCTACCGGGTACATTGCCGTCCGCTGGGCACCAGCCTGTTGTCGGGTAACGGTGTCAGCGCCCGGGCAGGCAAGGGGATGACCTTTACCGCAAGGGTCATGGTTACCCGCCGCAGTCTGTTTAATCTGTTGTTTGACAAGGCGGACAAGTGGTTAAACCCGTATCACGGAAAAAACAGTGCGTATGCCGGGAAAAGTTAAACAAAGGGATATAACGGACTGCGGAGCAGCCTGCCTGGCTTCGGTAGCTTCCCACTACCGGCTGCAGCTGCCTGTTTCAAAAATACGCCAGCTTGCCGGAACAGACCGAAAAGGCACCAATGTGTTCGGGCTGGTTGAGGCATCAAAGAAGATGGGATTTCTGGCCAGGGGTGTGAGGGGAGATTTTGACAGTATCTTCAAAATACCCAAACCTGCCATAGCTCACCTGATAGTTAATGGTACGCTTCACCACTACGTAGTCCTGGCAGAAACCTCCGCCAGGAGTATAACCGTAATGGATCCCGCAGAAGGGAGGATGCGTAAGATGACTCATGATGAATTCAGGGAGCAGTGGACCGGTGTGCTGGTATTACTTGTTCCCGGACAGGAGTTCAGGCCCGGCCGTGAGAAGGTCTCTGCCCGCCTGAGGCTCTGGCACCTTATCCGTCCCAATGCAGGGGTTCTGATCCAGGCCCTGGCCGGAGCAATACTTTTTTCGGTACTCGGACTTTCAACGGCGATATTCGTTGGCAGGTTGGTTGATAATGTTATCCCCTCCGGAAATGCCAACCTTCTCAACCTGCTTGGCCTTGCCATGGTTGCGATAATTATTCTCAGGGTAGTGCTGAGCATGTTCCAGTCGCTGTTTGTGCTTAAGACCGGTCAGAAGATCGATGCCGGGCTTATCATGGGATATTACCGGCATCTGATGAAACTGCCCCAGTCTTTCTTCGACAACATGCGAACCGGTGAGATCATTTCACGCATAGGCGACGCCGTGAAGATACGCGTTTTCATTAACGATGTATCGATCAACCTTATAGTAAGCATTCTTATCCTTTTCGTCTCTTTTGCGCTGATGTTCACCTATTACTGGAAGCTGGCCCTGGTCATACTTCTGGTCGTCCCGTTCT
>SLKJ01000107.1 GCA_007134675.1 Bacteroidales bacterium | reverse complement strand
AGTCAAATCCTTCCCTGTGTCCGGCACCTGCCTGCTCATACTGCTTCCAGTCCGCGCCCAGTTTATCGTATTTTTTTCTCTTTTCCGGATCTCTTAATACTTCATAGGCTTCACTTACCTCCTTGAATTTTTCTTCGGCTTTCTGATTGCCCGGATTCTTGTCAGGATGATACTTCACGGCAAGTTTGCGGTAGGCCTTTTTAATCTCTTCGGCTGAGGCACTCTTTGATACGCCAAGTATTTTATAATAATCCTTGTACTGCATAACTTCAAATTTGCAATAGGATATCCCCTGCTTTTATAGCAGCGGCAAAAAAAATTACCGGCGATTTCCAACATCGCCCTGTCTGTCACACAAATGGCATTTTGAGCCGGCTTTGGAATCCTGTGATGCAATTTATAAAAAATTTCCATTTCTTCATTTAATCTACATAAAGTATAGTTATCAAATTATTTTGCAATATTATTACATCTTCATAATTTGGTTATCTGGTGGAAACATCCATGATCTTATCACCAGCCAGATAAAATATGATATCTAATCTTTTCAAAAAAACCACTATGTTAACAGTAATATCTCCAGCCAAAAAACTGGATCTCAAAACAAAAAGCACGGGTAAGAATTACACCACACCTGAGTTCCTTGATAAATCAGCAGAAATAATTAAAGTGATCCGGCAATTCTCCCCTAAGGACCTGGCTGTTCTGATGAACGTCAGTGATGATATTGCCAGCCTTACCTTTGAGCGGCATTCGAAATGGAAAACCCCCTTTGATCCGGAAAATGCCGGACCGGCTATTCATGCATTCAAAGGAGATGTTTACAGAGGGATGTCGGCGGAGAGCTTTTCGGATGATGACCTTGAATTTGCACAGGGCCACCTGCGTATTCTTTCGGGTCTTTACGGGATATTGCGCCCGCTGGACCTGATTCAGCCCTACCGGCTGGAAATGGGGACGAAGTTCAAACCTTTCGACGGGAAAAACCTTTACGGTTTCTGGGAAGAGAGTATTACCTCAGCCATTAATACGGAGCTGAAAAAACATAAGGAGAGGGTACTGGTAAACCTGGCCAGCCAGGAGTATTTTAAAGCTGTTAATGAAAATAATCTTGAGGCAGATGTAGTGACTCCCGTTTTCAAAGAATACCGTAATGACCAGTACAAAGTGGTTGGGATATTTGCAAAAAAGGCAAGGGGTTTGATGTGCCGGTTCATTATCCTCAACAGGCTTGCAAAGGCCGAAGAGATCAAACTGTTCAATATGGACGGATATAGCTATGATGATAACCTCAGCAGTAAAACAGAATGGGTTTTTACCAGGTAGGAGACTGGTGACCGGTTCTGCAGGCAGCAATATATTTTTTTCCCCGAAAGGGATAATCCCCATAAAAAAAATCGCCTTATCCTGACTAATCCCTGCTAACCCCTGCTAATCCCTGCTAATCCTGGCTAAACAACCTGAAGAACAAGGCCCTTCAGATATTCACCCTCGGGATGGTAGATGCTTACCGGATGATCGGCCGGCTGGGAGAGGTGGTGGAGAATTCTTATCTGGCGCGCGGACCGGATTGCAGCTGAATAGACAGCCTGCCTGAACTGCTCCCTGCCAACAACCTGTGAGCATGAAAAAGTAAACAGCAGTCCCCCGGAAACTAAAAATTCCAATGCCTTTGAATTTAACCGCGTATAGGCCTTCAGTGCATTATTCCTGGCCCTCATGCCTTTGGCAAAGGCAGGGGGATCAAGAATCACAATGTCATACATCTCCCTGCAATCGCCAAAAAAATCAAATGCCTCCATGCAAAATGTCTTGTGGCGTGTTTCGGACTCAAAGTTAAGAGCCACATTTTCATCCGCCATTTCAATGGCCTTCGCAGAGCTGTCCACAGTATGAACCTGACGTGCTCCGCCATCCAGTGCATATACAGAAAAACCACCGGTGTAACCGAACATGTTGAGAATTTTCCTGTCGCGCGAATACTGCCCGAGAAGCTTCCTGTTTTCACGCTGGTCTATGAAAAACCCCGTCTTTTGTCCCCCGGTCCAGTCGATCGCGAACCTGTTGCCATGCTCGCCGACAATATTGGTTGAAGGACTGCCTGAAAGATATCTGTGACACTCTTTTCCGTTTATCACGGATACTCCGTGCATACTCCGGTAATAAACTGATTCGAGATCATCTCCCATAACATCACTCAGAACGGCCGCGAGCTCCATTCTTATCCGGTGCATACCCGATGTATGAGCCTGTATAACTGCAGTCCCCCCGTAACAGTCAATAATCAGGCCCGGCAAACCGTCACCTTCGGCATTGACAAGCCTGTAAACATTTGTATGGCTGCTGCCCGCAAGTCCGATCTCCTTCCGAAGTCTGAGGCACCTTTCTATTCTGGATATCCAGAAGGGCCTGGTAAGCTCTTCATCACCAAAAGTAAGCATTCGAACTGCTATAGAACCTGAATGGTAATGTCCGGTGCCCATCTTCTCATTTTCTGATGAGAACACCTCTACAGGATCTCCTTCGCTCAACCCTTCCGGTATTCTTTTTAATGCCCCCGAGAAAACCCAGGGATGAAATCGTTTCAGCGATTGCTCCTTGCCCGGCTTTAAAACAATTTTTGTCAAAATATCTTTGATTCTTTTTTGATCTCAGCAATTATTATTAATGGATCGAGATAAGCCTGCTGTATATCTCATGACATACCCAGGCATCTGTGGCCGCATAAATAAGCTGAGCATCTGTAAGTACCTGTCTCTCCCAGTTTGAAACCTGTTGTGACTTGGATATCTGTATCCCCAGTACAATCCCGGCAATCTTTTTCAGTCCGCTATCCGTAATATTATATTCCTTAACCATCTCCTGCAATTCAATGAACCCGGCAGGCCTGAACCGGGCCATCTTCTGCAGGGATTTAATATCATCTCTGATAGCTGCACCTGCTTTTACTACATTCCTGTCTGAAAGCAGTGAAACAAGTGGTGCAGGTAAGCCTGTCCTGTTGAGCCTGAAAATAAATGCCCTCTCTTTTGCAGATAGCTGCATGAGTGCAACTCCGTTGACAACACCCTTTTTAAAAGCAGGTTTAGTTTCTGTATCAAAACCAAGAACATTATAGCATCTGAGCATATCAACTGCCTCGGGCACCGCCCCGGGTTCATCCACTACAATTATCTCCCCTGTAAATGACGACAGTGGCAGAGATCTTATCTCATCAGAAGTAATTGACGACATATATTCATCATTCTTCATCTTCATCCCAAAGCTTTTGTCTTTGCGAAAAAATCCATTTACCGGTTCCCTGCTCAGTATCATTTCCACGGTCATTACCCTCCTCTTCTTCAATATCCTCTTCACCGTGGAGCAGGTTGTGCAAAGCGCGGAGACAGTTCAGCAGTTTCTGACCCCATTCCTGGTCAAAATGCTGCATACATTCCCACAAAGCATCGTTCATAAGCTCAACGGTGCCTATCCTGTATACCATAACAAAATCCTTCAGATCCTGGTATATATCTGCAAGATTTTCTGAAATGCTGCCTCCCACCCTGTCTTCCGTATCCCTTATTACAGGGTCCATAACCTCCTGATAATCATCGTGCTTCCCAAGCCTGTTCATGATAGTATCATGAATGGTCTGCCACTCCTGCTCAGTAACAAAGCGTTCCGGACCTTCTTCAAGCAAAGTCTCGGTTGAAGGTAGCATTACCGCCTTATAATACAACAGCGGAAGTATTTTACGTGTTTTGTCAATAAAATCAGGTTTCGCAAAACCATCTGCCTGTTCAAGAAAACTGCATACCTCCCTGGCAACTGCCACAAATTCAATTACCGCACCTGAATATACAAGTTCCTCTCTATTATTTTCCATAAGTTCAGGAATCAGATTAACGGGGGCAAAATTACTAAAAAATCCGCGATGAAAATACTTTCAGAAAAATCAGGCCTGACAGGCTCTCCATTTAATGATCCCGTCGGGACCCTGTTTTATCTTTCCGTTGTCAAGAAGCCACCGGATAACCGTGATTGACTTATCTGCAGGGTAATTCATCATACCAATAAGCTCATCGGTCATTACATTGCCATGCTTAATCACCTCCCTGATATTTTCGGTAATCAGGTCAAATTCATACTGGCTCATGTCCAGTTCATTATTCTTTGTACAAACATCGCAGTTACCACACTTTTCAGCATCCTTTTCACCAAAATACGAGAGAAGTATGACACTTCTGCACCGGCCGGATTCAGAAGCATAAGAACAAACTGACCTGATTTTGGATAAATATCGCTCCTTTCGCTCAAAATAGTTCGAAGAAGATATGTAAAGTGATTGCTCATCAAGCCTTTCAGTGTTCATAATGATCAGCGGGGACTTTCGGCGGGGGATATACCGGATTATTTTCAGCTTACTGAGCCTGACAAGATACTGGTATACAAGATCACGGGAGGATGATGTTTTTCTGGCAAGAAACTCCTCGTCTATAGCAGAGAAACCAGAGAAAACACCTGAATAGGTTCGCAGGAGCAACTTGATAAAACCATCGAAGGCTTCATTGGCCACCTGGAACCTGTAAAGATCTTCCCTGCTTACTGTGAAATGGATTTTCGAGGGACTGTTGATTTCGTCTGTCAGCTCAAGATATCCCTCTTCTTCAAGCACTTTCAATGAGTAATAACATGTCATCAGGCTCAGTTTGTACCTCGATGCAAAATCCATGATATTGAAATCAAATACTGACCCCTTACCGCCACCGAAAGGAATCTGGAAATAACTGCCCACTGCCTGATAAACCTGCCTTATGACCTTAATATCAGGAAACCTTAAAACTAAACGTTTGTCTGCATTAACCCTGTCTGATTCATTATAAAGCAAAACAGCAAAAGAAATTTTACCATCTCTTCCTGCTCTTCCAGCCTCTTGAAAATATGCCTCAAGGCTGTCAGGCATATCAAAATGTACCACAAATCTCACATCGGCTTTATCAATACCCATACCAAAGGCATTTGTAGCAACTATTACACGTGTCTTGCCTGACATCCATTCATTCTGTTTCATTGTTCGTATTTCAGAACCCAGTCCGGCATGATAATAATCTGCAATAATTTTGTTATTGGAGAGAAAACTGGCAATCTCAGCGGTTTTCCTCCTGTTTCTGGCATAAACGATCCCGCTTCCGGGTATCTTGTGGAGCAGGTTCAGCAACTGCCTGTGCTTGTCCTCTGTCACGTTAACAAGGTAATGGAGGTTCTTCCTTTCAAAGCTTACCCGTATCAGATTGGGAGATGAAAATTGAAGTTTTTCCATTATATCACGGGCCACATCAGATGTCGCAGTAGCGGTCAGCGCCAGAATAGGCACTCCGGGTAACAGCTCCCTGAATTCTGCAATCTTCAGGTAAGAGGGTCTGAAATCATAACCCCACTGAGATATGCAATGCGCCTCATCTACGGCAATTAAATTTATTTTCATCTTTTTCACCCTCTCCCTGAAAATTTCAGTAGCAAGCCTTTCCGGTGAGACATAAATAAATTTAAACTCTCCGTAAACACAATTATCCAGGGCGACATCTATTTCAGCCCTGCTCATCCCGGAAAAAATTGCCTGGGCCTTTATGCCGCGTTTAATAAGGTTCTCAACCTGATCCCTCATTAATGCAATCAGAGGGGTTACCACAACGCATATACCATCAGTCGCCAGTGATGGAACCTGGAATGTCAGCGACTTCCCCCCTCCGGTTGGCATAAGGGCAAGAGTATCCCTGCCGGATGCTACGGACCTGATTATCTCCTCCTGCTTAGGCTTAAAAGACTGATAACCCCAGTAACGATTCAGTATTTGACTGTATTTATTCACACGTATCAAAATTTAAAAAACTGATCTTTGCTCTGATCAGAAACCCTCATTCCCGGTAACGGTAAAAAAAATTAATTTGTGTTAGCATCCGCTTATTTTTCGTAACTTTGCGCAACTTAAATATAACCAAATTCTATCAAAATGTCATTTGTTTCCGATAAGATTAAAGGGTTGGGACTGACCTTTGACGATGTCCTTCTGATACCTTCTTATTCTGAGGTACTTCCAAAAGATGTTGATATATCCTCACGTTTCTCCAAAAACATATCTTTAAACACACCCATAGTTTCTGCGGCGATGGATACCGTTACTGAAGCATCAATGGCCATTGCCATAGCCAGGCAGGGAGGTTTAGGTATTATTCATAAGAATATGAGCATTAAAGAGCAGGCCAGGCATGTAAAGGAGGTAAAAAGAGCCGAAAGTGGTATGATTTATAACCCTGTGACCATTGAAAAAGACAACACCGTCGGAGATGCCATCAAATTGATGAAGGAATATAAGATTGGAGGAATACCCGTAATTGAAAATAATGGCACGCTTATTGGTATTGTAACAAACAGGGATCTTCGTTTTCAGGATAATATGAAAAGGCCCATCAGTGAGGTTATGACCAAAGATAATATCATAACCACCACGCAGACAAATATTGATAAAGCAACTAATCTTCTCCAGAAGTACAAAATTGAAAAACTTCCTGTAATAGATTCAAAAAACAAACTGATCGGACTGCTTACCTATAAGGATATAACCAAGGTAAAAGACAATCCTCAGGCATGCAAGGATGACAAGGGACGGTTGAGGGTTGCCGCCGGAGTAGGGGTTGCAAAGGATGCAATGAAAAGAATAGAGGCTCTGCTGGAGGCAGGTGCAGATGCTATTGTAATAGATACAGCGCATGGACATACTGAAGGAGTTTTAAGGTTGTTGAATGAAGCAAAGAAGATGACCTTTTCTGTCGACATAGTGGTGGGTAATATAGGGACTTCCGAAGCGGCTGAAGCACTGGCAGCAGCCGGTGCCGATGGTGTAAAAGTGGGTATCGGTCCCGGATCGATCTGTACTACACGCATAATTGCCGGTGTCGGAGTTCCCCAGCTAACGGCAATTTATGAGGTCGCCTCGGCATTAAAGGGATCAGGGATACCCGTTATTGCGGATGGAGGTATAAGATACTCGGGGGATATTGTCAAGGCCATAGCTTCAGGCGCAGATGCAATCATGGCAGGATCTCTTCTGGCTGGTGTCGAGGAGTCGCCGGGAGAAACAATAATATATAACGGCCGGAAATTCAAAGCTTACAGGGGTATGGGATCTATTGAAGCAATGCAGCAGGGATCAAGAGACAGATATTTTCAGGAAATTGAAGAAGATATAAGCAAGCTGGTCCCGGAAGGCATATCCGGCCGCATACCATACAAAGGTATCCTTTCGGAAGTCATTTACCAACTGAACGGGGGATTGAGAGCAGGGATGGGTTATTGCGGTGCACCCGATATTAAAACCCTCAAAGAAGCCATGTTTGTCAGGATAACCAATTCCGGACTGAGCGAAAGCCACCCGCATGGAGTAACCATAACACGTGAAGCCCCAAATTACAGCAGATAATTTATCGTTCGAACCTTTGTAACCTTATGATATTCTGGTCAGATAAAAAAAATGTTTAATAAAAGAATCCATTATTTAAAAATGAGAAAAGAATCCGTAATTATCCATCTGTTAATTATTGCAATATTTCTTCGAATGACTCCGGGTTTTGGAAATTCAGTTGGCAAGGACGATATTCTTATGGTGGTTGGCGACAGGGAAGTATCCAAAGTAGAATTTCAGCGTCTGTGGGAAAAAAACCATCAGTATACTGAAGGCCAGTCCCTGAAAGAATACCTGGAGCTGTTTATGGATTTCCAGCTTAAAGTTGCTTATGCTAGGGATGAAGGCATACACCTGGAAACCTCATTTATGAATGAACTATCCGGTTACAGAAAAAATCTCGCTGCTTCATACCTGAGAGACCCGGAGATGAAAGAGAGGCTTATGAACGAAGCATATGAAAGATTATTATATGTAGTAAATGCAAGTCACATACTGGTAAGGCTGTCCCCCGAATCCAATCCCGATGACACCCTCAAAGCATGGGATAAAGCTTTGCAGATTCGTAAGCGCATAAAAGACGGCGAAAGATTTGATAAAGTTGCCAGGGCCACGTCAGACGACCCGTCTGCAAAGACAAATTCAGGTAATATCGGATATTTCACGGCATTTCAAATGATATACCCTTTTGAAACCTATGCTTATCAGGCAGAAATAGGCGAATTGAGCATGCCTGTAAGAACGAGTTTCGGATATCACATAATAAGGGTGAATGATAGAAAAAAATCAAGGGGTGAGATAAAAGTTGCCCACATAATGACAGGATTCAACAGATATGATGAAGAGGAGGCAAAAGAAGTTGCCCACAATATTTATGATAAGCTGGCTGAAGGAGCCAGTTTTAATCTGCTTGAAGAAAAACATTCAACAGATGACAGGGCAGGTGAGGGAGGAGAACTTCCCTGGTTTGGTGTAGGCAGGATTGTGCCTGAGTTTGAAGAGGCAGCTTTCGCGCTTGAAAAACCCGGAGATATCTCAGTGCCGGTTCGCACCGATTATGGATGGCATATTATAAAACTTATTGACACTAAGGATATCCCTCCCTTTGATGAATTAAAACCAGAAATACGTAATAATATAATAAACTCCAGTGATCATAATCAATTGATACAGGATGCCCTTGTGAAAAGACTCAAACAGGAGTGGAACTTTTCTGAAAATCGCTCTGCGCTGGAAACATTTTACCGCATTGTTGATGAAAGCATATTCAACGGCAGCTGGACACCTCCGCCAGCACTGCCTCTCAACCAGGTTTTATTCAGTGTTACCGGTAAAAAAGTAACTCAAAGGGAGTTTGCAGAATTCATCGCTGAAAATGCCCCCGGACAAAAACCCGGGCCGGTTGATGCTTATATATATTCACTTTACCGGGAATTTGTCAATAAATGGCTGATCAGCCATGAAGAGGCCAATCTTGAAAAAAAGTATCCTGAATTCCGCTTTCTGATGAATGAATATAAAGAAGGTATGCTGCTTTTTGAAATTATGGAACGAGAGGTCTGGTCAAGAGCAATCGATGATAGTACCGGGCTGGAAATGTTTCATGAAAAAAGAAAAGATGACTATATGTGGGATTACAGGGTATCTGCAAGTATTTTTTCGACTGAAGACAGCCGGATAGCAAGAAGAGCGGAAAGAAGAGCAAATAGAAGCTTAAGATCTGACCGAAGAGATGAAAACTGGATCATTGACCGGTTAAACCGTAGAAGCGAAGAAGATGTTATAACAGTTGAGAAGGGTGTTTTCTCCCGTGGAGATAATCAATTGACAGACCGCATTGAATGGGAAGAGGGAGTATCAGAAATATTTGAGAAGGGTGATAGATACAGGATTGTACTGGTTAACAGGATCATTGAACCTGAACCAAAGACTCTGGATGAAACACGCGGACAGGTGATAGCTGATTACCAGGATTACCTTGAAAAGATTTGGTTGGAAAGTCTCCGGGAAAAATACAATGTGACAATTAACCGGGATGTTTTATCTCAGATCAGATGATATCAGATTTTCTCCAGTTCAGTTGAATAAAAATGAGATAGAAAATGAAGCTGTTTATTTTCCTGTTAATTTTTTTTTCGATAGCCTGCAACAGATTAAACAATACCCAGAAAGAACCTCTGGCAAGGGTTTATAACAGTTACCTCTACCTTGAAGATATGGAAGGACTTTTTCCTTCAGGGTTGACAGGTACAGATAGCGCAGAAATAGCGAAAAACTATATCGACAAATGGATACGCAATCAGCTTTTTCTGAGACTTGCTGAAATTCATCTGCCCAGAGAAGAAAAAAACCTGGATAAACAGATTGCCGATTTCAGGGCATCCCTTTTAATACACAAATATCAGCAATACCTTGTAAACCAAAAACTTGACTCTATTATTGATGTAAGGGAGATTGAGGACTACTACACAGCCCACAGCAATAATTTCATACTGGACAGGCCTGCTGTCAGGGGTATCTACATCAAGGTCCCGGTCGACGCCCCCAACCAGAACGAACTGCTGACATGGTTCAGAAGCGGCAATGATCTCAGCCGGATCGAAACTTACAGTAATCAATATGCTGTAAGTAATATCTGGTTTACCGATAGTTTCATTTATCTTGAAAATCTCCTACGTAAACTGCCTCATGGATCATACAGTGCAGATATAAGTTTTGCCAATACAGATCATTTAACAGCTTCCGATTCGGAATACTTTTATTTTATAGGTATACAGGAGTATAAGCCGCCCCGGAGTCAGATGCCCATCTCACTTGCCCGCCAAAAAATTAAAAACATTATACTAAACAAGAGGAAAATGCAGTTTTTAACTGAGTTAGAAAAGAATGTTTTAAATGAGGGTATAAATAAAAATGCATTTCAATATTATTAAAACACAGGATTTATGTTGATTAAAAAAATATTTTCTTTCTTACTTCTGACTTTGCTTTCCGGATACCTCTGCCTTAACGCCCAGGAAAGAATAGTGGACCGTATCGTGGCAGTTGTTGGTAACAGTATTATACTCCAGTCGGAATTGGAAAACCAGCTTATGCAAATGCAGGCACAGGGATACGTCCCAAGAAGCAATTCCAGATGTCAGGTGCTGGAGGATTTTCTTGCTCAGAAATTACTGCTTAACCAGGCTATAGTTGACTCTATTGAAGTTACCGAAGCAGAGGTTGAGATGGAGCTGAACCGCAGATTGCAGTTTTTTATTCAGCAGATTGGGTCAGAAGAAAAACTGGAAGATTATTATAACAAAAGCATTCTTGAAATAAAGGAAGACTTCAGGGATATTGTCCGCGACCAGCTCATCACAAGTTACATGCAGGATGACATTATTGGTTCTGTCAGGGTAACACCCGCTGAAGTGCGAAGGTTTTTCAACAATATGGACGAGGGAGATATTCCCTTTATACCCTCTCAGGTTCAAATAAGAAAAATTGTCTCATACCCTAAACTCAGCGAAGCAGAGAACTTCAGGGTGAGGCAGAGGTTGAATGAAATCAGGCAAAGGATAATTAATGGTGAAAGCTTCACCACCATGGCTGTTTTATATTCACAGGATCCAGGTTCAGCCCGCAGAGGAGGAGAACTCGGATACATGCCCCGTTCCGCTATGACGCCTGAATTTGCCAACGTTGCCTTTTCACTGAGAGATGACAGAGTCTCTCCGGTTTTTGAGACCGAGTACGGGTTTCATATTGTTCAGCTTATTGACAGGAGAGGGGACCAGGTCAATGTCAGGCATATCCTTTTTACTCCCGAGGCTACAGAACAGGCCAAAGTTGAAGCAAAGACATTCCTTGACAGCCTTGGAAAAGTAATCCGCACTGATACCATATCTTTCAGGGCTGCAGCCAGGTTCTATACCGAAGACGATGATACCAGGATGAACGGGGGACTGTTAATTAATCCGGAGACAGGCGGTTCAAGATTTGAGCTTGATCAGCTGAGTCCTGTTAATTACGAAGCTGTCAGAGATATGAAAGTTGGCGAGATAGCAGGTCCGATAGAGTCACGTGACCGGCAGAACAGAACCTATTACAAACTGCTGTATCTTGATTCACAGACGGCCCCACACAGAGCAAACCTTAAGGATGATTATTCCTACATAAAAGAGATGGCTCTTGCTGAAAAAAAGCAGAAAATGCTTCAGGAATGGATCGCAGAAAAGAGGTCGCGGACTTATATAAGGATTGATGAGGCCTACAGAGACTGTGGCTTCACTACAGAAGAGGAATGGGTAAAGAGATAGCCATAAGGGCATGAACCGTCTCCTGCTGTTATTATTCATTATCTGTCCACCTCTGTTTTACTTCGCCGGACTTACCTCGCAGGAGCGCGGTCAAAAACCTGCAGAGGTTAGAATACTTCATGCAGAAAGCATGGAGGCTCCATACACCGGCATGCAGTCTGATGGCATCAGACTCATTGGGAATGTGCGCTTAAACCATGAGGATATAATTATGGAATGCGATAGTGCACACCGCTATTCAGGAAAAAATATTGTACATGCCTTCGGTAATATTCACATCAACCAGGGGGATACACTTCATCTTTTTGGCGATAAACTGATATATTTTGGCGACAGAAGATATGCGGAAGTAAGGAGAAATGTTTTACTGAAGGACAATGAAACCACTCTTACTACAGAAATACTGGATTTTGACCTGGCAAATGATTTTGGATACTATCCTGACGGAGGTGTGGTCATTAACGGAGACAACAGACTGGAAAGCATAAGAGGTTATTATTATACAGATGAAAAAATATTCTTTTTTAAAGACAGCGTAATAATTACCAATCCCGATTATATAATTAAATCGGATACCCTTAAATACAACACCGTAACAGAAACTGTATATTTTCTGGGGCCTACAACAATAACCGGAGATGAAACTGACATCTATTGTGAAAACGGCTGGTACAACACCATTACAGATATCTCGCAATTTAACGAAAATGCAAGGATAAAAAACAACAATCAGCTTCTGATGGCTGACAGTATGTTCTATGATAATGGCAAGGGTCGTGGAGAAGCATTTTTTAATGTTGAAGCTGTAGACACAATCGAAAACACTGTAATTAAAGGAAATTACGCATGGTTTAACAGAGAACCGGAACAAATGCTCATGACCGACAGGGCACTTCTTATTCAGATGTCAGACACCGACACTCTGTACATGCATGCTGACACGCTGCGTTCCTGGCTGCAGATAATTGAACCTGATATCAAACCGGATGACCCGATCGAAGCTGAGCCATCAGATACCCTCCCACCAGCAGTCCCCGATACACCGGCAGCACAACCGGCGGATAACCTGATTGCAGATCTGCCCGATACACTGGCAGCACAACCGGCAGCACAACCGGCGGATAACCTGATTGCAGATCTGCCCGATACACTGGCAGCCCGAAATGCTAATCACATCGAAACCCATACCGGGGAACCTGAAAGAGAACTACCTGATCACAAAACAGGTGCAAAAAATGATACTGTAAGAATAATGGTCGCATATTACGGAGTAAGATTCTTCAGCAATGATATCCAGGGTAAGTGCGACTCTTTGTACTACAATATGAGGGACTCCATTATATTCATGTTTGGTGAACCTGTTGTATGGACCGACGACAGCCAGTTGACCTCAGAATTCATGGAGATACATTCCAGGGATGGTGAAGTGGATCATATTGTCATGACCAATTCGTCATTTGTTGCATCCGAGGAGGAGCCCGGACTATATAACCAGATAAAAGGCAATGAAATTCTCGGATATTTCGGCGATGGGGAGCTTTACAGGGTGCATGTTATGGGAAATGCCGAAACACTTTATTACGCGACCGAAGACGAAGACATTATAGGAATTAATAAGGCTGCAAGTGCAAATCTGATGATCTTTCTTAAAGAAAGTAAGCCTGACCGGATAAAGTTTCTGAACAGGCCGGAGGCTGTTCTGTATCCTCTCGAAGAACTTTCAGACCAGGAAAGGATTCTTCAGGATTTCGTTTGGCTAAATCATTTAAGACCAATAAGTTGGGAGGATGTGTTCAGAAAACCTTTCAATACTCATCTTCATTGAAAAAAAAGTCGTCTTTACTGGGATAGTCAGGCCATATATCCTCAATACTCTCATATATATCTCCCTCATCTTCAATCTCCTGCAGATTTTCAATAACCTCGAGGGGTGCTCCGGATCTCATTGCATAATCAATCAACTCATCTTTTGTTGCAGGCCACGGAGCATCTTCCAGTTTTGAAGCCAATTCAAGAGTCCAGTACATAACACCTAATTGAATTAAAACTACCTGTTTTGATAAAGTGGTGCAAATTTATAAAATATAATGAATTTTACAACCTGGGTTTCCATAGAATTTCAGCAGCCTCTAAATCTTTTCCCAATTTACGGGATAAAACAAATAAATAATCTGACAAACGGTTGAGGTACTTAATCAAAAGTTCATCTACAGAAAACTCTGCAGAAAGTCTCAATGCATTGCGCTCAGCGCGCCTGCAAACATTTCGCGCAATGTGTACATATGATATAACAGTGTGGCCACCGGGCAGTACGAAGGAAGAGAGAGGTTCCAAAGATTCCTCCATGCTGTCGATTGAATTTTCGAGTAACCCGATATCCTCTTCTTTAAGAGAAGGAATCCTTAGTTTGCAATCATCACAGTCCGCCGCCAGAATAGAGGCACAGGTCATAAGTCTGTCCTGTATCTCAACAAGCAGCTCAACTGTATTTTCATCTATATCCTGGTCGCGGACCAGGCCTATCCAGGATATGAGTTCATCTACAGTTCCATAAGCTTCTATACGTAAATCATATTTGGGGACTCTTTTTCCACCTATCAGCGAAGTTGTACCTGAGTCGCCGGTTTTAGTGTAGATCTTCATCTGCAATAATTTAATCTATAATAGTCCTGTTAAAGGGTTTTCATCCTAAACGGTTGGTAGGGGCTATTGTTCAAGAATTAATAAAATAATTATGATCTATTTCCTGTCTAATATTTGATCTCAGGCAAACAAGATCTAAGAGAGACCTTCTATTTATCAACCCCTTCAGGTGCTTCTAGCTTTACAGGATTTTCATTAATTCTATCTGATTCAATTTCACCATCCCGTAACCTGATTATCCTGTGTGCATGCCTTGCAATATCCTCTTCATGAGTAACAAGTATAATAGTATTCCCATTACTGTGTATCTCATCAAAAAGACTCATTATATCGATTGAAGTTTTTGAGTCCAGGTTACCGGTTGGTTCATCGGCAAGGATAATCGACGGATAATTTACAAGGGCCCTTGCCACCGCTACACGTTGCTTCTGTCCACCCGATAGTTCATTGGGTTTGTGAAGAGCCCTGTCAGTAAGTCCGACACTTTCGACAACCTCCTCTGCACGGGCAATCCGTTCGGCTTTAGATTTACCTGCATAGACCATGGGCAGCATAATGTTTTCAAAAGCATTATAACGGGGCAAAAGGTTAAAAGTTTGAAAAACAAATCCTATCTCCTTGTTACGAATCTCAGCAAGCTGATTGTCCTCTAGTTTGCTTACATCTGTATTGTTTAAGATATACTGTCCACCGGTGGGTGTATCAAGACAACCGATAATATTCATCAGAGTGGACTTGCCGGAACCTGAAGGTCCCATAATTGCAACATATTCATTCTTTTTTATGTCGACTGAAACCGAGCGAAGAGCCCTGACAACTATGGTTCCTATCCTGTAGTTCTTTACAAGGTTTCTGATGCTGATCATGTTTTCCATTTACAAAGGGTTAATTTAAATCCTGTTTTTTAAACTTTATTATCAAGGGGATTCGGTTATAAATCCGAACCTGTATTTAAAAACCTTAAAACGAAAATCCTTTAACATTATTTTTGGCTTAAGCTGAGTATGTGAGCAAATGATGCTGTTTAGCCATACCCTTCATAAAAAACAGCAATCCACAATAAAACAGATCTATTGATAAAGTCACCACCTTATCATTGCAAAGGATTTTCCATGCCTGGTCCATTTCATCCGACCAGTGTATGTCGCCAACTACAAAAACAGAAGATGGTCCGGCTTTTTCCAGGCATGTCCGGAACTGCCATATTAAAGAATCCTTACTGTGATCTCCGTCAAAATAGACAAGATCAACCTGATCAATACTGTTAAGCAGGTCGGGAAGAACCGTCCTGAAGTCTCCTTTTATCAGTTCAACATTTCCTGCTCCTGCCTTTTTAAGCTCAGCACCGGCAATCTCATGTTGACGGGGACAGGCTTCCAGGCTGTATACGGTACCCTGAACAGACCCGGACGCCATGCAAAAAGTCCCGAAACCAAGTGAAGTACCCAACTCAATGATGTTTTGCGGTTCAAAATATCGTGCAAGCCTGAAAAGCAGTCTGCCAGTTTTACAGTTGCTTGATGTATACCTCATAATATCACCTATGGCCCTTTTCTCAGATGGAAAAACAAGGGAACCAGCGCCCCTGTCATAAACAGTTATAATCTCCCTGTTTCCGGACAGCGACTCTCTGTATTTTTTAATCTGAGCATACTCCCTGTATTTATTTCTACAATTAAGCACACTCCTGTTCAGTTCAAATATAAAAGGAGAATGAATTCCATGTCCACGAACACCTCTTCTGTTGAACCGGTAGACAAAATATTTAATTAATAGTTTAATTTTACCCATATTAATTAAGAGATGACGTATACGCGAATTTACAGTTAATTATACAAACCATATGCAATTTCAAGACTTAATTACCGGTCTCACCCTGATACATGGCAACACACCATTCTTTTCATATGCATAAGGATATACTTGAAAAAGATATAAAATATCTTGCCGGAGTGGGACCGAAACGGGCCGAACTCCTGAACAAAGAACTTAATATTAAAACCTTCGGCGACATGCTCTGGTATTTTCCTTATAAGCATGTAGACCGCACCAGGTTCTACAGGATTTCACAAATCACGGGAGAACTGCCATATATCCAGCTGGAAGGTGTAATAAAAAGAGTTGACCTGGCAGGTGCAGGACGTAACAGGAGATTGACGGCAATAATTTCTGACGGAACAGGTAACCTTGAGCTTGTATGGTTCAGAGGATTAAGATGGATAGGTGACCTTGTTAAACCGGGAAAAAAATTCCTTGTTTACGGAAAACCGTCAATATTTAACAATAAAGTTAACCTGGTGCACCCGGAGATGGAGGATCCTGATAAACAGGAAAAAATAATAAACTCATCCTTGCAGGCCTTTTACAATACAAGCGAGAAATTGAAGAACAGTTTTATAACCTCAAGGGTGATAAATAAGATCCAAAACAGGCTTTTAGGTATTGTAGCAGGGAAAATTGATGAGACACTGCCTGAAGAATTCATCAAAAAACTTAATCTGGAAGGCATAAATGAGGCACTTTTAAACATCCACTTTCCCGGTAGTCCCGAGAAGTTAAGAAAGGCTGAATATCGTCTGAAATTCGAAGAGTTGTTTTACCTGCAGCTGAATATACTGAGACAAAAAACAGGCAGGAACCAGAAGGTTAAAGGTTTTGTTTTTACCAGGGTTGGAGACCTGTTAAACAATTTTTACCATAAATACCTGCCATTTGAATTAACTTCAGCCCAGAAAAGAGTTCTAAAAGAGATCAGGAAAGATACCGGCTCCGGGAAACAGATGAATCGCCTGCTGCAGGGCGATGTTGGCAGTGGCAAAACTCTTGTGGCAATAATGACTATGCTGATAGCCATTGACAATGGATACCAGGCATGCCTTATGGCTCCAACAGAAATACTTGCAGCCCAGCATTTCAAAACAGTTACAGAAATGCTGGACGGACTTCCTGTTACCACCGGACTCCTGACAGGATCCACCAGGAAAAAAGATCGGGATGTCCTGCACAGACAGCTTGAGGCAGGAGAAATGAATATCCTGATAGGCACACATGCACTTATAGAAGAGAGTGTTCAGTTCAGCAGTCTGGGACTGGTTATTATTGATGAGCAGCACAGATTCGGTGTAGCACAGAGAGCCAGAATGTGGAAAAAAACCATGGATCCCCCACATATGCTTGTCATGACAGCAACACCCATTCCGCGGACTCTGGCCATGACAGTTTACGGTGACCTGGAGGTATCTGTTATTGATGAACTTCCTCCCGGACGAAAACCTGTTGTAACTGCACATTACTATGATAACCAAAGAGAAAGGCTTTGCGGGTTCATGCGTAGTCAAATTGGCCTGGGAAGGCAGATATATGTGGTGTATCCTCTTATCAAAGATTCTGAGAAAATGGACTATAAGGATCTGGAAGATGGTTATGAAAGTATATCAAGAGCTTTTCCTCCTCCCGCATATGTTGTTGCCATAGTCCATGGACGTATGAAGCAGGAAAACAAGGAAACCGGCATGCAGCAGTTTATCACAGGAAGAGCTCATATTCTGGTTGCAACTACTGTTATAGAAGTGGGTGTTGATGTACCCAATGCAAGTGTTATGGTGATAGAAAGTGCCGAAAGATTCGGACTATCACAGTTGCATCAGCTCAGAGGAAGGGTAGGACGTGGTGCTGACCAGTCATATTGCATCCTGATGACCTCTTATAAGCTTTCTAACGAGGCGAGGCAACGGATAAAAACCATGACTACCACAAATGATGGTTTTGAGATAGCAGAAGCTGACCTCAAACTCAGGGGGCCCGGAGATATGGAAGGAACTATGCAAAGCGGTTTTCCATTTGAGCTTAAAATATCTCATCTGGGCAGGGACAGCCAGATACTTGAATATGCAAGAGAAAAAGCCATAGATATACTTGAACGGGACCCGCTGCTTGAAAACCCTGCCAACAGGATACTGAACAGACAACTGAGAAAACTTAATCCACAGCTGGAGAACTGGAGCAAAATAAGCTGAAATAAAAGGCATTTTCATCACATAATTTCCAGTCCCCAGAGTTTCCTGTCCCCAGATTTTCCAATCACATTACCTGACTGAAGCGCAAGTCCCCCACTGAATATCTCAGCATAAACTTTCAAATCAAGCCTAATTTATATTCATACTAAATATAAATTATTTTGGGCTTTCCAAAACATGACAAAAAACAATCTTTAAAACTCAAACATCAATATTTTTGTATCTTCCAAAATAATCTGGAAAGATGGCTTCTTCAGAAACGATTGAACATTCCGGCATAATAAGCGATGTAAGAGACGACCTGATTAAAGTCAGTATAAAGGCCGAATCTGCCTGCCATACTTGCCGCGTGAGAGGCTCCTGTTCAATCGGGGACAAGGAGGTGAAAACAATTGAGGTATTCAGGAAGAAGGGTGAAACCTATTCAGTAGGTGAAGAAATAAAGGTTGTGCTTGAACGATCTCTCGGGATGAAAGCCCTGGGGCTTGGCTACATAGCGCCTTTTCTGATTCTTGTGGTCATCCTGTCAGTGCTGATATCCATCGGATTGAATGAGGGACTGGCCGGAATGCTGTCACTTGTATCGCTTGTACCATATTATTTCGGGCTGTCATTTTTCCGCGACAAGCTCAAAAAAGAGTTCTCTTTCAGATTGCAAAAAATGTAACAATTCATAACAATGAGTGATATAGTAATAAACTCCATAATTACTGTAAGTGCAATGGGAACAGCTGCTGCGGTAATCCTGTTCCTTGTGGCAAGAAAATTCAACGTTGTTGAAGATCCGCGTATAGACCTGGTGGAAGAAGAGCTGCCTGCTGCAAACTGCGGGGGATGCGGACTGCCGGGGTGCAGGGCTTTTGCAGAAGCGCTTGTCAGAGCCGATGACATTTCCGACCTTAAATGCCCGGTCAGCAGTAGTGAAGATATGGCCAAAATTGCAGTGATCCTG
Source organism: Bacteroidales bacterium (assembly GCA_007134675.1). GTDB lineage: Bacteria > Bacteroidota > Bacteroidia > Bacteroidales > PUMT01 > PXAP01. The sequence continues at coordinate 5,861 of SLKJ01000107.1, read as the reverse complement.
GGAAAGGAAATAGCTGAACAGGATCCTCTTGTGGCAGTTGTCAGGTGTGCAGGCACCCCTGACAAGCGTTCAAAAACCAGTATCTATGACGGGGCTCCCTCCTGCACCATCGAGTCATCTCTTTATACAGGTGAATCTAACTGCCCCTATGGATGTCTGGGACTGGGGGAGTGTGTGGAAGTATGCAAGTTCGATGCTATATTTATGAATCCTGAGACAATGCTTCCGGAAGTCATTGATGATCGCTGCACCGCATGCAACGCATGCGTGGTTGCATGCCCCAGGGACATTATTGAACTCAGAAAAAAGAATAAGAAGGACCGTAAAATTTTTGTCGCCTGCATCAACGAGGAGAAGGGAGGGGTAGCAAGAAAAAGTTGCAAGGTTGCCTGCATAGGTTGCGGAAAATGTCTTAAAGCATGCAAGTTTGAAGCAATAACGCTTGAGAATAATCTTGCCTATATAGATCCTGTGAAATGCAGATTATGCAGAAAATGCCCGCCTGAATGCCCCACAAATGCAATCCCGGAAATTAACTTCCCGGAACGTAAAGCGGCTGCAGAGGCATCTTAGTAAAGCACACGATAAATTGCTACATAAGTTATTAAAAAGCAGGAGGTTAAACAGTGATACAAACATTTCCCAAAGGTGGTATTCATCCGGCAGAGGACAAATTCTCGGCCGGGACCCCGATCAGGGTACTGCCCTTGCCAAAAAAAGTAAGCATACCAGTCTCCCAGCATCTGGGGGCACCTTCCGAACCGATCGTAAAAAAAGGGGATAAGGTCAAAACCGGTCAACTTATTGCAAAAAGCAAGGGTTTTGTATCGACCAATATTCATTCATCGGTAACGGGTACTGTGACAAAGGTTGATAAGATGCCGGACAGCAGCGGATACAAACGCCTGGCAATTTCAATTGATGCAGAAGAGGATCAATGGGAAGAGGGAATTGACAACAGTAAAACCCTTAACAGGAATATCAGCGCAACAGGTGAAGAGATAACAGGCAAAATACTTGATGCAGGGATTGTCGGACTGGGTGGCGCAACCTTTCCGTCACACATCAAACTGTCAGTGCCCAGAGGCAAGAAAGCAGAGGTTCTGATCATAAACGGGGTTGAATGTGAGCCCTGCCTCACTTCCGACCACAGGTTGATGCTTGAAAAAGGTGAGGAGCTGATGGTGGGGATACAGCTGTTGATGAAGGCACTGAATGTAAAAAGAGCCTTAATAGGGATTGAAAACAATAAACCGGATGCCATCAGGCACCTGAGCTCCATAGCAAATGAATATGAAGGAACTGAGGTAAGAACCCTGCAGGTTAAATATCCCCAGGGCGCTGAAAAACAACTTATTAAAGCCATTATTAACAGAGAGGTGCCTTCAGGAAAACTGCCAATAGATGTCGGTACTGTTGTTCACAATATAGGAACGGCTTTTGCAGTATATGAGGCAATCCAGAAAAACAAACCCCTTATTGAAAGAGTGGTTACCGTTACCGGGAAAAAAATAGAAAGCCCCTCAAATTTCATGGTAAGAATCGGAACGTTTGTTTCAGACCTGGTTGAGGCCTCCGGAGGTCTGCCTGATGATACAGGCAAGGTTATAAACGGTGGCCCCATGATGGGCAAGGCCCTTGACAATCTTGATGTACCGGTAACAAAAGGAACATCGGGCATTGTCATTGTTCCCTCCGCCGAAGCCAAACGTAAACCGGTCCTTAACTGCGTGCGCTGTGCCAAATGTGTGGGCATTTGTCCCATGGGCCTGGAGCCATACCTGCTACAGGCAGCCACTGAATTTAAAAAATGGGATCTGGTGGAAAACGAGCGTTCGCTTGATTGCATGGAGTGCGGTTCCTGCAGCTATATATGTCCTTCAGGAAGGCCCCTGCTTGACTATATAAGACTGGGAAAATCGACAGTAAACAAAATCATCAGATCAAGGAAACAATAATAATGGATAAACTAATAACTGTTTCACCCTCACCGCATGCGTACGGGGACGACACCGTAAAAAAACTTATGTACGGGGTTGTTTATGCCCTGGTGCCCGCTCTTGTAATTTCAGTCTATTTTTTCGGGATAGGTGCATTAATTGTAACCTCAATATCGATTGTTTCATGCATGGCATTTGAATACCTTATCCAGAAATACCTTATGAATGCCAGGCCCTCAATAACTGACGGATCAGCATTGGTGACTGGCCTGCTGCTGGCCTTTAACCTGCCAACGAACCTTCCCTGGTGGATCATAATAATTGGTGCACTGGTGGCTATAGGAGTGGGTAAGATGTCATTCGGGGGACTGGGTACCAATCCTTTTAATCCTGCGCTGGTGGGAAGGGTTTTCCTTTTTATATCTTTCCCTGCCCAGATGACCAGCTGGCCTGAACCTATAGTCTCCAGACTTCAGTATGCTGACGCAACAACCGGTGCAACACCCCTGGGTGTGGTAAAAGAGGGACTGAACGCCGGAGTGCCTGTGTCAAGACTGATGGAACAGATTCCCGGTTACATGGAACTTTTTATCGGACATATGCATGGATGCCTGGGAGAAATATCTGCCCTGGCACTTATAGCGGGCGGCTTATATATGCTGGCAAAAAAAATTATTACCTGGCACATTCCAGTTTCCATCTTTTTATCTGTGTTCCTGTTCACAGGAATTCTCTGGCTGATAAACCCCTATGATAATGCCGATCCATTGTTTCATCTGTTGACCGGGGGACTGGTTCTGGGTGCGGTTTATATGGCAACCGACTATGTTACTTCTCCCATGGTACCGAAAGGTATGTGGATTTACGGTACAGGGATAGGTGTGATTACCGTTGCAATAAGGGTGTGGGGGGCATACCCGGAAGGTGTATCTTTCGCAATACTTATAATGAATGCATTTGTCCCGCTCATAAATAAATATGTAAAACCTGAAAGATTCGGAGAGGAGGTGAAAAATGGCTAAAAGAGAATCTACCTTCACAAATATGGTCATGGCGCTTCTGGTGATAACTCTTATTGCATCAGCCTCTCTGGGACTTATTTATGAGCTTACCAAAGAACCTATTGAAGCAGCAAGGACAGCAAGAAAGAATAATGCCATAAGGGCTGTTGTACCTGATTTCAATAATGATCCGTCACAGGAGGAATACCGGATTGAGGTGCCTGGTGGTGAACTGGTTTTCTACCCGGCAAAAAAAGATGACGAGCTGGTGGGAACAGCCATTGAAACATTTACTACACGGGGGTTCAGCGGAGAGATAAGGCTTATGGTGGGACTGCTTCCGGATGGTACAATACATGGCATCGAAGTTCTGGAGCACAGGGAAACACCCGGCCTCGGGGATAAGATGGAGAGCGATAAATCAGATTTCAGCGCCCAGTTCGAGGGAGAGAATCCTGAAACATTCCAGCTGAGATTGAGACAGGATGGTGGTGATGTGGATGGTATAACTGCTACCACAATAAGTTCCAGAGCCTATGTTGAAGCTGTCAGACTTGCCTGGAATGTTTATATTGACAAAGATGCAGATGTATCATATGAGCTTCCTTCAAAAGAAGATGCGATAGATAGAGTGCTCCCGGACTTTACCAATAACCCGATGCTGGAGGATTACCAGGTTGTTCTCAATGGCAGGACATATAACCTCTATCAGGGCAGAAGGGGAAGACGGTTCACCGGCGCTGCAGTGGAGTCCTGGTCTGAATCAGGCTATATAGGAAATATAAGGCTGCTGGTGGGGTTTGATCCCGATGGGATCATAACCGGGATCGAAGTTCTTGAACATGAAGAGACTCCCGGGTATGGTGATCTGATTGAAAATGCCCGTTCAGATTTTTATCTTCAGTTTGTGGGCAGGGATCCTTCAAGAGAAGTCCTGAAGATAAGGGAAGATGGCGGGGTAATAGATGCAATAAGCGGTGCAACCGTCACCTCACAGGCCTATTGTGAAGCCGTGCAGATAGCATTGGAAGTTTTTCAAAAGGGCAGTCCAAGTTAAATCCCGGTACTACGGCAAAGCATTCAGATAAAATTGAAATTGAAGACATTAAAGCATTAAATAAATAAGCGAAATACTATGGACCAGGCAAAAAATTTCACCAAGGGATTCATAAGGGAAAACCCGGTATTCATACTGATGCTGGGGCTTTGTCCCGCCCTGGGAACGACAACATCCGCTTTCAATGGTATGGGGATGGGACTGGCCACCATGTTCGTGGTAATCATGTCCAATATAGTGGTTTCACTGATAAAGAACTTTATCCCCAATAAGGTTAGAATACCATGCTATATTGTAATAATTGCATCATTTGTTACCATAGTGGACCTGGTGATGGCAGGATACATGCCGGCACTGCATGAACAGCTGGGTTTATTTATACCTCTGATCGTTGTAAACTGTTTTGTGCTGGGCCGTGCTGAAGCTTTTGCATCCAAAAACACACTTATCTCATCGATTATTGACGGCTCAGGAATGGGTCTGGGCTTCACACTGGCTCTTACACTGCTTGGAGCGGCCCGTGAAATATTCGGAAGCTATGCACTGTTCGGTTTTCAGTTTATCCCGGCTGACGGCATGCTTGTATTTATTCTTGCCCCCGGGGCATTTATAGCACTGGGCTACCTGATAGCCCTGGCAAACAAGTTGAACAAATAGAAATATACTGTAACCATGGAATACATAATCATAGTACTATCCGCCATTCTTGTCAATAATATTGTTCTTGCACAATTTCTGGGCCTTTGTCCCTTCTTCGGTGTATCAAACAAGATATCAACTGCTGCTGGCATGGGTGGTGCGGTAATGTTCGTCATGACCATTGCCGCCATAGTGACCTATATGATATCGCATTTTATCCTTATCCCGTTCGATTTGATCTACCTGAGAACCATAACATATATTCTCGTTATCTCCTCACTGGTTCAGATGGTCGAGATAATCCTTAAAAAAGTAAGTCCCCCTCTCTACCAGGCTCTCGGAATATTTCTTCCTCTCATGACTACCAACTGTGCCATTCTCGGGGTAGCCATCCTTGTGATACAGCAGGAACACACTCTTATGAGCGGAGTTGTTTTTGCTATTGCCCATGCTATAGGGTTCACCCTTGCACTGGTAATCCTGGCAGGTATCCGCGAACAACTGGAACTGGTAAACGTCCCAAAGGGAATGCGGGGAAATCCTATTATCCTTGTAGCAGCAGGTCTGCTTGCACTTGCTTTTATGGGATTTGCCGGAATAGTTTAAATCACTAAACCCCACCGGGCCCTTTTTAATATTTATCTGGTATGTTCAGGATAATAATTTGTACTTTTATATTACCACTTTATAATAAATCATTACCGATATGGCTGTCAAAATATTAAATATTTTCGCTTTTGCTGTAATGGTTCTAATGAACTACCTTGCCAACGCTCTCCCGCTGGGAGGTAAGACTACCGGAGAGATTTCTGCCCAGTACCCCAACCTTTTTGTCCCTGCCGGAATAACCTTTTCTATCTGGGGCATTATATACATTTTGCTGCTTGGATTCTGCCTCCTGCAGTTCATGGCACAGAACAGAGAAATGGTACATGCCATAGGATGGCTCTTTGCTGTCAGCTGTATCCTCAATGCATTGTGGATTGTGGCGTGGCACTATCAATTTCCGGGAATCTCACTTATTATAATGATCCTGCTCCTTGCAACGCTGGTAATAATTAATTACAGACTTCTACCCTTTGCTAACGGTATAACCAAAGCCACCTTCGGAATATATCTCGGGTGGATATGCATTGCCACAATTGCCAACACGACGGCCCTTCTTGTTTCAATCAACTGGCAGGGATGGGGCATCGGAGAAGAGGCATGGGCAGTGATCATGGT
>SLKJ01000014.1 GCA_007134675.1 Bacteroidales bacterium | reverse complement strand
CGCTAGTTACTAAACTTAAAAAAACCTTGATCATATCCTCTGTTTTTATTATACCCTTAACAATTACAAATTCTGAAATAAGATCCAATTCTGCATCTGAGTTGAAAAACATCGGATTAAAATCTGGTTATTCCGGGATTTTTTATGGCAATATTAATGACTCGGCAATTGAAATTGAGGGTTGGATGACCGATGCCTCTTACTGGAACTATTCGTGGCTTGCTGAAGTTAATGAGCCGGAGGTTCATATTGAGGAGTGGATGGCCGATGCCTCTTACTGGAGCTATACCTGGATGGCGGAAGCGCCTGAGATGGAGCTTGTAATAGAAGGTTGGATGGCCGATGCTTCCTACTGGAACTATACCTGGATGGCGGAAGCGCCTGAGATGGAGCTTGTAATAGAAGGCTGGATGGCTGATGCCTCTTACTGGAGCTATTCGTGGATTGCTGAGGTTAATGAGCCGGAAGTTCATATTGAGGAGTGGATGCGGGACCCGGATCACTGGAGACTCAGTCGCGGAAATGATTGTGTGCGGCTTATTAGAACAGCTGTTTCATAAGAAAGGATGAGGCTTTACACAAATTAGAGTTTTTCTCAGTTAAAATAAAGGCTGTCTCAAAAGGGGCAGCCTCTTTTTTTGGAGGTGGAATGTATTTAGCCTTATTCTTGCTATCTTTGCATGCTTTGATTACAAACCTTTAATTAAGACCTGTTAATTTCATCCTGATAAAATGCGAATTGAGAATATCATTACCGGTGCGGTAAAACGGTTTTTTCTCGAAAAAGAGTTTCATCTTTCTGACATCTCAGTTGTTCAACTTCAAAAAACCCGAAGGGAGTTTAAGGGTGATATTACCCTTGTGTTATTTCCCTTTGTCAGGCTTATGAAAAAATCACCAGATGAAGTTGGTCATGAGCTTGGCCTTTACCTGTCAGGACTACCTGAAATCAAAAGCTATAACGTAATCAAAGGGTTTCTTAACCTTGAAATTCAACACTCATACTGGACCGGATTTGTAGCTGAAGCTGCTGCCGATGATCAATATGGCCAGAAAAATAAACAGGATAAAAGAGAAACAGTTTTAGTTGAATTTTCTTCTCCAAATACAAATAAACCATTACATCTGGGGCATATACGCAATAACCTGCTGGGATACAGTATATCACTTATTCTTGAGGCCAATGGGATGAATGTTAAAAAGGTCAATCTGGTTAATGACAGAGGTATACATATATGCAAGACCATGCTTGCCTGGCAGAAATGGGGAGAAAACAAATCCCCTGCCGATGAAGGGGTAAAGGGCGATCATTTTGTTGGTGATATGTATGTAAAATTTGAAAAAGCATACAGGAGTGAGGTCGATGAACTCGTTAAGACTGGCATGAGTGAAGAGGAAGCCAGGGGCGAGGCTCCCCTGATCAAGGAGGCCCGGGAAATGCTCAGAAAGTGGGAGGCAGATGATCCTGCTACAATTGAACTGTGGAAGCAAATGAATGGTTGGGTGTATGAAGGTTTTGATATAACATACCGGAGACTGGGGGTTTCTTTTGATCAAATATATTATGAGTCCGAAACATATCATACCGGTAAAACCATAGTTGAAGAGGGGTTGAAAAAATCGGTACTGAAGAAAAAGGAGGATGGTTCGGTATGGGCCGATCTTAGGGATCGCGGACTTGATGAGAAGCTGCTGCTGCGCTCTGATGGGACATCAGTATATATAACTCAGGATCTCGGTACTGCCGTTTTACGTCACAAGGACTATAATGCAGATAAGATGTATTATGTTGTTGGAAATGAACAGGATTATCACTTTAAGGTGCTTTCAATTATTTTGGATGAACTCGGATTTGACTGGGCAGACTCACTTGAGCATATATCTTATGGCATGGTTGAGCTTCCATCGGGTAAAATGAAATCCCGTGAGGGAAAAGTGGTTGATGCGGATAACATTATCGATGAAATGATTGAAACCGCAGGCAAGCTTTCAGATGAGCTGGGGAAACTCGAAGGTATCTCAGAAGGGGAGAGGAAAGAAATTGTAGAGAATATAGCGATGGGCGCCCTGAAGTATTTCATTTTGAAGGTAGACCCCAAAAAAAATATGGTATTCAACCCCGAGGAATCAATTGATTTTAACGGCAATACAGGCCCCTTTATCCAGTACACACATGCCAGGATATGTTCATTGCTGAAAAAATCCGCACAACAGGGAGTTCTGCCCGCTAATTATGATCTTTCAGGAATTACCCTGAGCGATAAGGAGAAAAGAGTTGCTTCCCTGCTTCACGAATTTCCGATTGTTGTTCATGAAGCAGGAAATAGCTGCAGTCCGGCTCTTATTGCAAACCTTATTTATGACCTGGCAAAGGAATATAATCAGTTTTATCACGATCATCCGGTAATCAGAGAGGAAGACTTGTCTCTTAGGAATTTCAGGTTGCATCTTACTTTATTGACAGGCAATGTTATCAGCAAGGGAATGGGCCTCCTTGGGATAGAGGTACCTGAAAAGATGTAATAACAATTGATAAGCTATAAATCACTGAAAGTTACTCTGTCCGAGGTTTGGCAAAAGAGGTTGTAATAATTAATTTTGTGATAATAACAGAAAAAATAACTGATAATGTTTGAAAATTTAACCGAAAAGCTTGAAAATTCCTTCAGACTGCTCAAAGGTGAGGGTTATATAACCGAGATCAATGTTGCAGAGACCCTTAAAGAGGTCAGAAGGGCACTTCTTGATGCTGATGTAAACTACAAAATAGCAAAAAGTTTTACAGATTCTGTAAAGGAAAAGGCTCTCGGTCAGAATGTACTTTCTTCTGTAAAACCCGGTGAAATGCTTGTCAAAATAGTCCATGATGAGCTTGCTTCCCTGATGGGGGGGCAGATGGAGGAAGTTAATATAAAGCCAAACCCGTCTATAATATTGATCGCCGGGTTGCAGGGTTCCGGTAAAACTACATTTTCCGGTAAGCTTGCAAGGTTCCTGAAATCAAAAAAAGGCAAAAATCCGCTTCTTGTTGCGGGTGACGTATACCGGCCCGCTGCCATAGAGCAGTTAAAAATTCTGGGTGAGCAGATCGATGTTCCTGTATATACTGAAGAGGGGAACCAGCAACCTGTCAAAATTTCCAGATCAGCAGTTCTGCATGCCAGGCAAAAGGAGCATAACCTTGTGATAATAGATACTGCCGGACGTCTTGCTGTTGATGAACAGATGATGAATGAGATTGCATCAGTTAAGAAAGCCGTGAACCCGCATGAGATTCTGTTTGTTGTTGATGCCATGACCGGACAGGATGCAGTTAATACTGCGAAAGCTTTTAACGACAGACTCGATTTTGATGGTGTTGTGCTTACCAAACTTGATGGCGACACAAGAGGTGGAGCTGCTCTTTCGATCCGCTCCGTTGTTAATAAGCCTATCAAATTTGTCGGTTCGGGCGAAAAACTGGATGCCATAGATGTATTCCATCCTGAGAGAATGGCGGACAGGATTCTGGGTATGGGCGATATAGTAACGCTGGTTGAGCGTGCACAGGAACAATTTGATGAAGCAGAATCGAGAAAATTGCATAAAAAGATTGCAAAGAATCAATTTAACTTTGATGATTTCATTTCGCAGATTCAGCAGATAAAGAAGATGGGCAACCTTAAGGAGCTGGCCAGTATGATACCTGGTGTCGGTAAAGCAATGAAAAACCTTGATATTGATGATGATGCTTTCAGAGGAATAGAAGCGATAATTAAATCAATGACACCTCAAGAGAGAGAAAATCCCGCCATTATTAACGGCAGCAGAAGAAAGAGAATTGCAGACGGCAGCGGTACCAGTATACAGGAGGTTAACCGGCTTATCAAACAATTTGATGAAACCAGGAAAATGATGAGAATGATGACCAGCGGGAAAAAAGGTGGCAAAATGCCAAAGGGCATGCCTATGATGGGGCGTTAAACTATTTTTTTGATTGTGTTGAGTAATTAATTGATAAACATGATATTATTAGATGGAAAGAAAATCTCTGCCCAAATAAAGAGTGAGATTGCCTCTTCTGTTGCAGGTATGGAAAAAACAGGTCACAAGATACCACATCTTGCTGCTATTATTGTCGGCAGTGACGGTGCCAGCGAGACTTATGTCGCCCATAAAGTAAAGGCGTGTGAGCAGGTAGGTTTTAGATCCACTCTTGTCCGCCTGACAGAAAAAGTGCAACAAGAATTACTTCTTGAAAAAATAGATGAAATTAACGAAAATGCTGATATTGATGGTGTTATTGTTCAACTGCCTTTGCCTGCCCATATTTCGGAAGAGAAAGTAATTGAGAGAATAAAAGTGGAAAAGGATGTAGACGGATTTCATCCTGTCAATGTCGGGAGACTGGTTATTAATCAGCCGGCGTACATTTCTGCAACACCCAACGGCATAATTGAGCTCATAAAAAGATATGATATAGAAACTTCCGGTAAGCATTGTGTAATTCTCGGCAGAAGTAATATTGTCGGTAAACCTATGGCTGTTCTGATGGCCCGTAAAGGCTATCCCGGTGATGCTACGGTAACTGTATGTCATAGCAGGACAAAAGATATTCACGAGGTTTGCCGCCAGGCAGATATACTTATAGTTGCAATGGGGAAGGCAGAATTTGTAACAGGCGATATGGTTAAAGACGGGGCAGTTGTTATCGATGTTGGCATTACCAGGGTTAAATCAGTGAATACCAGGTCCGGTTGGAAATTGATGGGTGATGTCAAATTTGATGAAGTTGCTTTAAAGTGTAGTTATATAACTCCTGTGCCCGGTGGAGTAGGACCAATGACAATAGCTTCCCTGCTTAACAATACAATGAAGGCTGCAAAAAAAGAGATCTACGGTTAGTCGGTTACTTTTCGCCGTTGGTTACCCCTAAAAACAGAATAAATTCCAGCAGACAAGTTAATAATTTTCTGTTCATTTGTTGTTGAAAAAAAAGCTGAAATTGAAACAGTTTATTATGAATATGATAGTACATTTAGTTTTTAGAACTCAACAGATCGGTTTAATTGTGTAAGATTTCCGGTTGATTTTAGGTATTATGAAAGAAGAAAAGGATTTCTATTTCAATAACAGTGATTTAATAGACCTTGTGAGGCGGTTTGAGGAAATGGTATTAAAAGGTACCATGTACTATTTTGATGTGGATGAGTTTGAGGAGCTGATTGATCACTATCTTGGTCTTGGCAGGTCTGGTAATGCCTATAATGTTGCCAGGCATGCTCTTACACAGCATCCCTCATCAACTTCAATTCAGCTTAAAAAAGCTGTGATAATGAATGAAAAATCACAGCCTCTTGAGGCATTGCGTATTCTCAGAACTATAGAGAGAATTGAAATCCATAACCCCGAGGTTTATTACACGCAAGGAGTAGCATTCAGCCTTTTGGGGAATCTTAATGATGCTGTAAAGCAATTTAATAAAGCTATATTACTTACTGATGACGAAAAAGCCGAACTGATTTTCAGTATAGCGATGGTTTTTGAACATAAGAACAAGTTCAGACTGGCCCTTAGGTATCTTTTGCAGGCCTTTGAACTTGAACCGTTAAATTTATCCTACATATACGATATTGCATATTGTTATGAGAGAATTGATAAACCTGATAAAGCCCTGGAGTTTTATAACAGGTTCCTGAATATTGACCCTTTCTCTGAAAATGTATGGTATAATATAGGAGTTATATATAACCAGCTTGAGGACTATGATAAGGCCCTTGATGCCTATGAATACGCAATTTCACTGGATGAAGAATATGCATCTGCATATTTTAATAAAGCTAATACGCTTGCTAACAGAGGCGATTATAATAAAGCCATAGCCGTATATAAGGAATTGCTATATCTTGAAGAAAATAATGAACAGGTTGTTTGTTATATAGGAGAGTGCTACGAGAAAATGGAGCAATGGGATGATGCCCTTGAATATTATCGGAAAACACTTGTTATTAACCCTGATTATGCAGATGCCTGGCTTGGATCGGGAATGGTAATGTATGCAAAAGGCTCTTACAGGGAAAGTCTTTATTGTGTTAAAAAAGCTCTGGATTATTTTCCGAAAAATCCCGAATACTGGTATTCAATTGGTAATGTTTACCTTAAGCTGAAACGCCACCAGGATGCAATAGACGCTTATCAAAAAGCAGTTGGTTTTGACCCCAAAGACTGCGATTCATGGATTAATCTTGCGGAAACCCATCTTGATATCGGAGAAAATGAGGAGGCTATCCGGATACTGGAAGAGGCATCAGCCATAAATCCCGGCAGGGCTTTATTAAACTACCGGCTGGCAGCGTATTACCTTATGATCAGAAAATTAAATAAAGCCAGCCAGTTCCTCCGAATTGCCCTTTCACTGGATTTTAATCTGCATTATGAGCTATTTGAGTATTATCCTGGTGCCGCAAAATTTGCACCTGTAAAAAAGCTGATAGATATTTACCGGAAATAATGATAGAATTGATTTAATTAATTTGTTTAGATGAACTTTCATATACCACATATTCCTAATAGGTTAAAAAAACCGAGAGAAAGCGGAATTACCATGATGATGGACAAGGGACTGAGTGTAAAACAAGCTGAAGAATTTGTTAAATCATCTGGCGAGTTTACCGATTTTGTCAAGCTGGGTTTTGGTACTGCTCTAATTACAAAAGACCTGAATTCAAAATTGAGAATTTACCGTGATGGTAATGTCAGGCCTTATTTTGGGGGAACCTTGTTTGAGATCTTTTATGTACGTGGAATGCTCGATGATTTCAGAAAATTCATTTCCGGCTATGATCTTGACCTGGTTGAGATATCGGATGGCACAGTAAGTATTGAACATGAAATAAAACTGGAATTTATAAATATTCTTTCAAAGGATATCCAGGTTTTGTCTGAGGTGGGTTCTAAAGTTTCCGGAGTTGTCATCCCGTTAGAAAAGTGGGTAAGTATGATGAAAACTGAATTGCAGGCAGGTTCATGGAAGGTTATTGCAGAAGCAAGGGAGAGTGGAACTATAGGTATATATAATCCTGATGGATCTGCAAATATTGAGCTTGTTCAAGATATTACAGGTAATATTGACCATAATGATGTTATCTGGGAAGCACCACTAAAAAACCAGCAGGTTTACTTTATTAAAACATTAGGAGCAAATGTTAACCTCGGAAATATTGCCCCTGCAGATGTTTTGTCGATGGAAGCTTTGCGCCTAGGGCTCAGGGGTGATACCCTTATGGATTTCATCCCGGAAAAACCTGTCTGAAAAAACACCAGTTTATAATTTTCTCCGGATCTGATCATGCAGAAATATTTCAGGGAATACCTCATTCTTACGTTTAAAGGCTTTGCAATGGGAGCAGCAAATGTGATTCCCGGAGTGTCCGGAGGAACCATTGCGCTTATCACCGGTGTTTTTGAAAAGCTTATACACTCCCTGAAATCAATTGACCATGTTGCTGTTTCCTTACTGTTCAAAGGACAATTCAAAGCTTTTTCATCACATATTAATTTTCCCTTTCTCTTTGCAGTTTTTTCCGGGGCGGTATTGAGCGTTTTCACACTGGCAAGGCTGCTGGCTTATCTTTTTGATAATTTTCCTGTTTTCATCTGGGCCTACTTTTTTGGTTTGATCGCCGCATCTGTATATTTTGTAGGAAGAAATATAAAAAAATGGACAGTCTCTGTTTTATTTTTGTTTGTTGTCGGAGCTTTCCTGGCTGCCTGGATTTCATCAATGAATCCTGCAGAGGGTAATGAAAATATTTTATATCTTGTTCTCTGTGGTATGGTTGCTGTTTGTAGCATGATCCTTCCCGGTCTTTCAGGCTCATTCATACTTATACTTATGGGAAATTATGAGCTTGTAGCTATAGAGGCGATAAATGAATTCAGGCTTGATATTCTGATCCCGGTATTTATAGGGATATTCGTGGGACTACTGATTTTTTCACGTTTCCTTTCCTGGATATTCAGGAATTACAGAAACCATACTTTTTCAGTGCTTACCGGATTCATTGCCGGATCACTCATAATTTTATGGCCATGGAAAGATCCTGTATACAAGCTGGATGAAGCTGGCAGGGTGTTCATCAGGCCAGATGGCAGTCCGGTAATTCAGAATTATCAAAGGTTTCTGCCAGATGTTTTATCCTCAGAAGTTATTATTGCCTTTTTACTTATGCTATCAGGTTTTCTTACTATATGGTTGATTGAGAAAATAGCTGAAAAGAGACCAGGTAAAGAAAGATGAAATTACTTAAAGTATTGTACCAAAAATACCTAAGCTTATCTATTTTATGTTTTATTTTAAGTTACTCAGGCAGGTACCTTGTAAACTCTGAGGTGGCTCATGGTAAACGGTTTACTCCTTCTATGGATTTCTCCAGTTCTCGTGCATTTCTGAGAAACTCATCAACACCCATCTCTTTGAAATAAAGCATTCCGTGTGTTGACCTTATTCGGGGACTCCGGTTCTGGTAGAAATAGTTCTTACCAAGCAGAAGCTGAATGATTTTCAGCTGATCAACCCATATATTTTTGGTCAGTTCACTGAATTTGCCATCATGCTGGTAACTTGGGAAAGATGCATCTACCTGGCTCAGATAGCAATTGGTAAATGAATCTTCAAGTACCGCCATTGCATTGAGTGAAACAGGTACTATTATATTAGCCTCAGCAGGATGAAACCGGTACCAGACATTTCTGTATCCCCATATTCGCAGGCCGGACAGGTCTGTTTCTTTTTGCCATAATCTTACTGCTTCTGCAATTGCCTGCAAAACCTTGTAGTGAGTGTCAGGCCCGCTTCCCTCAGGGTCAAAAGCAAGGCTTATTACATTTGGATTGATCTGTTTAAGCTTGTCGAGTATAGGCTTAGCGTCCCTGTTCCTTTCCGGCTGGGCTGTAAAAATATCTCCGGTATAGAAACCAAGCCGGAGATGATGCACATTTTTAACCTGGATGCCAAAATGAGCCCATACCAGTTCCTCTTCAAACTCCCTTATCATTCCCTTGAGTGTCTGAATATCCGGGGAGGGATTCTCCCCGTCATAACTTCTTCTCAGGATAGCGAGTGTGTCATCAATTTGGTTTCGTAAATCTTCTTTGTCTTTTATCTTATAGATAACCACTAACGTCCTTACTATCCTGTGGGCTAAACCTCTTCTTCTTTCAAACGGCTCACCTGATGCAACTTTATTGAGATAGTGATATACATCTTTATCCCATTTGAATCTGTATCCTGCATCGAAGAAGTCCTTATAATCAACCATTTGAATCAAACCATTGTTAAGGAAGCGTTTCGTGTCTTCAAGTGCTTTTCGCAGAAACTGATTGGTTACTGCATTAAAACCGGAGGTTAGGATTGAGAAGAAGGCCTGGTTGCTTTCATTCCTGAGCAGCCTGTGTATATGGGGAAGCATTCCAAGCATTATATCGTCATGATGCGGACCTGTATGGTAATAAACCTGGTTATTTTCATCTTCCATACCCTTACGCATCTTTTGCAAAATAGAATCAATAACTGATTTTACTGTGGTTTGATCCAGATTTGGGATAAGACTGCAATATTTGTCTTTTTTCAAGTCATCTAAAGTAAGATGGTGACCGTACCTGCCCAGCTTACCACACAGATCAATAATTGCTTTTTCAGTTTTTTCATGTGTCCATTCACCTGTTTTATAGAATAACCCGATACTATCCTCAAGTAATGAGGCCGCACCGGATGTGAGGTAGAAACGGGAATTTTTCAGTTTCCGAAGTGCGGTTGCGGGATAAACATTTGAAATATCTTTTTCAAGTGCGTCTTTTACTACAGGTGCTTTTGCTTCACCTGCTGCAAAAATAATTGCAACAGCCTCTGGGTTATATGTAATTGTCTGAATTCCAATAGTTATTACAAGACGGTTTCGTGATATTTCGATTCCACCAAGATCCCCGGCAGCGACAGCCTGGGTTTCAAAATTGGTAGCTGTCAGCCTGGTTGTTGAATGATGATCTGATCCACGCGTATTGAAAGCAATATGACCGTCAGGTCCGATACCTCCAAGAAAAAACCCTATACCACCCTTCTCCCGGATTGCTCTTTCGTAAATTGTACACCAATTATCTATTGAGAATATCGCTTGCTGCTGAAGTGATTCAAATGCTGTCTTTGGTTCTCTGTAACGAAGAGACAGGTCTACATGATTGTCAGGAAAGATGTCAGAAAAATGCTTTCCTTCAGGCAAGGGTATTTTCTCAGAATTTATCAGTAAAGCATTTTCCGGGTTCATTCCAAAGCCTTTTATGTAGTATTCGTTTACGTAGTGGTAAAAGCTATTGTGCTGGGTTGATTTAATAGGGTAGAACTCATCAATCTGCACAAAATGAAGATTGCTCAAGTCCGGTCTGTTTCTTATCTGGAGTCCGTATTCTTTCCGTAGTTGAATAATTTGCCTGTTTTCCCAATTATCAATTATCTGTTTTGTCCATTTTATAAAATATTCGGGTGTTTTCCCAGTTGGCAGGCTGATAACTCCTCCGGGGTTTTCAGAAACCCATTCTAGAAATCTCAGAGCAGTAAAAAGTCCCAGTTTCGGAAAATTATCAACAGTGATATACGGTATCCTGGTAGTTATATTAATACAACTGGATTGTCTGAAAAATGATTTCTCAACCGTAGAAAAATTGAATTTTTGCATAAAGAAAAAATTAAAATATTCTTAAAAACGATCAGAAACTTCCTGCAATAAGTAATCGAAATTACAGATATTTAATGTGAAGCAAATTTAGGCCCTAACTTAATAAAATTATTTTAAAAGTTTAATTAAGGTAATATAAATCATGGGGGCTTAGCTCAGGCTCATCATTGAGAAGAAGAAAATAATAAAAAAAATATAACAAAATATTCACGTGAAAAGAAGAAATTAATGTGTAAATATATACATGTTAATAGACGTATTATCAGACTTTTATAGAATTCAACTTATGTAAAAATTTAAATTAATTTCCGAGATCATTTACATTGGTAAATAATATATCAATTCATTAGTCTTTAAACACACATAATCAGTAATTTGATATGACTTAATAAATTTTTACTTTAACTATTTAGTTTGATTTCTTAATTAATCTCATTACTAATGTAAATACCATAAAATTACATATGTTATTCTGATTGTTTTTACATTTGTATATTGATTGGTCTGCAGGATAATATATATTACAAAAATGATGTAAAATGAAGGAACGGTTACTGAAATTTTTAAATAGTCAGAATTTATCATCTGCCAGGTTTGCTGAAATAATAGGAGTACAACCGTCTGGAATATCACATATTTTATCAGGCCGAAACAAACCTGGCTTTGATTTTATTCAGAAGATACTTTCGAGTTATCCTTCTCTGAATGCTGAATGGCTCATCATTGGCAAAGGGAATATGTTTAAGAACGAGAATGTCCAGGGAGATCTTTTTTCAGGTGAGTATGACGACAATAAAAACGATTCTGATGAAAACAAAGAAATGCCTGATGAACAAATTGAAGACAAGGATATCGATAATGAAGACATAAACAATTTTGAGGATACAGATGTAAAGAAAACAGGTTTAAAGGATGATTACAGAAGTCAATACGGATCGCAATTTAGGGTTAC
The DNA here is from genome assembly GCA_007134675.1 of Bacteroidales bacterium. Taxonomy (GTDB): domain Bacteria; phylum Bacteroidota; class Bacteroidia; order Bacteroidales; family PUMT01; genus PXAP01. Next base: position 13,556 of record SLKJ01000014.1, on the reverse strand, counting down.
AGATGTAACTAAAGATAAGGTTGTTAAAAAAATTGTTATTTTTTATTCAGATCGAAGTTTTACAGAATACTTACCGGAATAATATTTCGCTTCCTCAAAAACATGTACTCAAGATGGTTTAATTATCTGTGCCGGGCGCACTGACCGAAAACTACAGGCCGTTAAAAGAAATTAAATATTTGATTAGGTCTGTGAAACTTTAAAAAATGTGATATATATTTGAATCAAAAATGTTATACCGGATTGTTATCCGCCCCCTACTTTTTCTTTTTGAACCTGAATCAGTCCATAATTTTACTGTTTTCATGCTCAAGGTTGTTTTGTATCTGCCAGGCATAAGAACATTATTGAAATTCTGCTATGGAAGGTCTGAAAAAATTCTTGAAAGAGAACTGTTTGGAATTAAATTCAAAAATCCTGTCGGACTTGCTGCCGGATTTGATAAAAATGCCCGTCATTATAATGATTTAGCTTCTTTTGGGTTCTCATTTATTGAAATTGGTACAGTTACACCCTTACCCCAACCGGGGAATCCTAAACCCAGGTGTTTCCGGCTACCACGTGATAAAGCCCTTGTAAACCGGATGGGAATCAACAACGATGGTGCTGAAAGAATTGCCAGGAATCTGCGGAAATATAACCCTCAGATAATTATCGGTGGAAATATAGGAAAAAATACTGAAACTCCAAATAACAAAGCTATAGATGATTATGTCAGGTGTTTTGATATATTACATGAAGTGGTGGACTATTTTGTGGTTAATGTAAGCTGTCCCAATATAGGCGACATAAAAGAACTTCAGGATGCTGACAATTTGCTGGAACTACTCAGTGAGCTTCAGAAACTTTCAGCTGCGAAACCTTCACCAAAACCGATTCTGTTAAAAATATCACCCGATCTTAACTATCACCAGCTTGATGAACTGATTGAAATTGCAAAAAAAACGGAAATAGCAGGGTTTGTAGCTACAAATACAACCGTTTTGCGTGATAATCTAAATACAAATGACAGAATAATACGTAAAATTGGTAAAGGTGGTTTGAGTGGACTGCCCCTGCGATCCCGGTCCACCGAGGTTATAAGGTATCTTGTGGAGAAATCAGAAGGGAAAATCCCTGTAATCGGAGTGGGTGGTATAATCAGCCCCCGGGATGCCATTGAAAAGATTAATGCAGGAGCAAGCCTTGTACAGTTATATACTGGTTTTATATACGAAGGTCCTTCTTTAATTAAAAAAGTCAACAAAGAAATAATCCGCAATAAACTGTGAGCTGATAAGCAGTAGGATGCTTTGCCGGTTTAATAAGGCTTATAAATGATATTTTTAAAGCCCTGCAGGCAGTTTATTTAGTTCCCCATCTTTCTCTTCCTATTTTTAATAATAAATTGACTGGAGCAAGATCTGGTATCTTTTTCCATATGATCTGCATTTGATTGGTTATCTTTTTGCTTTTTGATAATTAAAAATATCTTTATTTAATTTGTCATTTCTTCTAATCTAAACATATATAATATGAAAATGCTTGCAGGAAAGAATGCCCTTATCACTGGCGGAAGTCGTGGTATTGGAAGGGCTGTTGCCATTACACTTGCAAACCATGGTGCTAATATTGCTTTTACTGATCTTGTTTATGACGATCAGGCCAGAGAAGTTGAAAAAGAGCTTGCCGGCCTGGGTGTCAAAGCCAGGGGATATGCCTCCAATGCATCAAAATATGATGAAACCGAATTAACTGTAGAAAAAGTGGTCAGTGAATTTGGTAACATTGATATCCTCGTCAACAATGCTGGAATAACCAGGGACACATTGCTGATGAGAATGACAGAACAGCAATGGGATGACGTAATGAATGTAAATCTGAAATCAGTTTTTAATTTCACCAAAACTGTTCAGAAATACATGCTTAAACAACGTTCGGGCTCAATAATAAATATGAGTTCGGTAGTAGGCTTAAGTGGCAATGCCGGCCAATCCAATTATGCTGCCTCCAAAGCCGGTATTCTGGGTTTTACAAAATCAGTTGCCAGGGAGGTCGGTTCGAGGAATGTACGATGCAATGCCATTGCTCCTGGTTTTATCATGACAGATATGACAGCAGCCCTTCCCGATGATATCCGCGAACAATGGATTGCCGGTATTCCTCTTAAAAGGGGTGGAACTCCCGGAGATGTTGCCAACATTGTCCTTTTTCTTGCTTCTGATCTTTCATCTTATGTCAGCGGACAGGTTATCAGTGTATGTGGCGGGATGAACACCTGATCCTGTAATGCTGCCCTTCGGGCAAATGACTTTATTGTTAAAACTTACAAGGTTTTGTTACGTTACAGTAAACTGATATTAATTCTCGGTCCGTTTCTCTTCGCCTCATGTGTTTCAATGTCAACTTTAAAAATGCAGGTACTTGAACCTGCTTCATATCCATTGACACCTACCCTGGAAAGAGCAGTCCTATTGAACAGGATTATACTGGATTATGAAAAGAACCATGAAATTCCTGATACAATATTTCCTGGTTACGATACAGCAGAGACTTTTAACCTGGCAACAACGGAGATTTTATTCTCACTTTCGGATATTTTAAATGAATCACCCGGCATTGATTATCTGGATGAAAGCAAACTACTTGAAATTAAGACTGATGATATCAGTTTTATGCCTGATCTGCTGGAACCGGATCTTGTCATGTTTATCTGTGATTCACTTAAAGCAGATGGGGTCATTTCTCTCGAAAGCTATTATGTTGAATCTGTAGGATTAATTACTGAAAAGCAGGGTGTTAATGGTGTATCTTTGCAAAATTACTTTAAGGGTGATACCAGGCTTAAAATATATGCTTTATGGAGGACCTACAGAAAAGATGATGGTGGATTGGTCGATGAATATCTGCTAAGAGACACCCTGAAATGGAGCCATGCTGCCTATACCATCAGTGAGGTGAGGAACAATCTGCCATCAATCGATGAAATTTTGTTTGAAGGAGCATATTTTACAGCCCTAACTTATGCCAGAAGAATAGCTCCGTACTGGCTTGAAGATTATCGCTATTATTATTCAAGGGGCAATTACAATCTAAGGGTTGCTTCAGATTTTATTGTGAATCATGAGCTGGACAGTGCGGAAATTATCTACAAAGATTTACTGACAGGAAGAAATAATATAATTGTTGCTGCTGCTTGTTTTAATCTGGCCCTTATATATGAACTTAGAGGTAATTTCAGACAGGCTCTGGTCTGGGCAAGGAAATCTTACCAGATTAAAGGAAACAGGGTCACACTTGATTATATTGCTATTCTTGAAGAAAGACATTTAAAATCGATGGAATTGGATAAACAACTGGGACTGGAAAATTAATTCACTACTTTTGCTGATTGTTTTTATTTTCCGTCCGTATTTTCTGCATTTTGATTATTTATGGACTTATGATGGGAATATATTAATTTTTTCTGCTTATGTTATTTTATATTATAGTTTTCCTTGTAATTACCTCATTTTTATTTGAAGCGTTTTTGGAATATCTTAATTCCAAAAGGAGGTCGGCTAAACTTCCCGGTGAGCTAAGGGGAATTTATGATGAGGAAAAGTATGAGAAATCCATTGAATATGAGAAGGTTAAGCAGAGATTTTCTTTATTGCGTGGTATGTTCAGTCTGATTCTGATCCTTGCAATGTTGTATTTTGGAGGGTTCGCATTAGTTGATGAGATTTCCCGATATTATTTTTCAAATCCTGTTATCATAGCACTTCTGTTTTTCGGGATAATAATGTTTGCAGCCGATATTCTGCATTTACCTTTTGACTGGTATGCAACTTTTATAATTGAAGAAAGATTTGGTTTTAACAAATCAACTCCTTTTATTTTTTTCACTGACAAATTTAAGGGGTGGTTGCTGAGTATAATTATAGGTGGCGGTCTTCTGGCTCTGATAACCTGGTTTTACTATCAGACCACAGACTGGTTCTGGGTATATGCTCTTTTACTTATAACAGCTTTTACTGTTTTTATGAACCTGTTCTATTCCAGCCTTATAGTTCCTTTATTCAATAAGCAGACTCCACTGGATAAAGGCGAATTGCGTGATTCTATATCATCTATGAGCAAGAATGCCGGTTTCAGACTTGATGATATTTTTATCATTGACGGCTCAAAACGAAGCACCAAGGCAAATGCATATTTTGCCGGACTTGGAAGGAAAAAACGGATCGTTCTTTTTGATACCCTGATCAGTGACTTGTCGGTCCCTGAAATTGTTGGAGTCCTGGCCCATGAGATCGGCCATTACAAGAAAAAACATATCATATCAGGAATGATCATTTCTGTCATAATAACTGCCATTACGCTCTATCTTCTTTCTGTGATGGTTGCAAATCCGGAGCTTTCTTCTGCGCTTGGTGCTGCTCAACCTTCATTTCATATGGGCCTGATTGCCTTTGGTATTTTATATTCTCCAGTATCTGCAATTTTTGGATTGTTTACCAATTGGTTATCACGAAGAAATGAATTTGAGGCAGATCGTTTTGCAGCTGAATTTCAATCACCTGAACATCTTGCAGAGGCACTGAAAAAATTATCAGTTAAAAACCTCAGCAATTTGCAGCCCCATCCTCTGTATGTCTTTGTTCATTATTCTCATCCTCCTTTGCTTAAGAGGTTGGATGCATTAAATAATTTAAGCCATTAATAAAAACCGGCAAATTTTAACATACCTTTGTTGTTTTAACAGATTAATTTAATTTTCAATATGAAATCCAACTTATCTAAACTGATTGTTATGAAAAGACTGTTAATATTAATAGCACTTTCCTCAATAATAACTGCAAACGCCAATTCGCAACTCCGGTTTGGTTTAAGAGGAGGGATTAATACTGCATATTTTAAAGCTAAAGATGTTATAACAGATGAAAATGTCCGCATTTCCACACTGAATGATGCCACTGTTGGATTCCACGGAGGGGTTATGGCACAGGTATCTTTTTTTGGTATGTTTTTTCAACCTGAGCTGTTGTTATCATCAATTGGGAGTGAAGTAAGGATAAACGATCCGGACGAGAATATCATAGATCAGATTAAGGAGCAAAGCTATACTAAGCTCGATTTCCCGTTGATTATCGGCAGACGTTTTGGTCCCGCAAGAGCTGGCATAGGTCCGGTTGGCACAATTATGCTTAATACCGATTCTGAGCTGAATGAGTTGGGATACAGAGAAAAATTCCGCTCTGCTACATTTGGTTACCAGCTTGCAGCTGGTTTGGATATATTCAAACGCTTTGCGCTGGATCTGAAATATGAGGGAAACCTCAGTAAACTTGGCAGTGGAATTAATATCAGAGGGCAGGAGAGAGAGTTCGATTCGCGCAGCAGGCAGTTTATTGTAAGTCTCGGGGTATTTTTCTGATGACCGAGATTCTTATCCTCCCGGAATTTCTACGACATCATATCGGCATCCATGATGCTGTTCTTATTACCCTGACTGATCCGTAGTATTAAATTACCCTGATGGGACTTTACTCTTTGGCCTGTCTGAATCCCCTGGAAAAATTCCTTAAGAAATCGTATATTATATTTGATTTATATAATGACCTGAAGAATGAATAGGAGATTAGTCTGTTACGTATAGTAAAACTCAGATTCTTCATTGAGAAGAAAAAACTTGAAAAAATCCGGGAACTGCTGTTCTTAAATTTCTCTTCTTCCAAAAGGGCTTGATACCTGAGCCTCTCCTTGGCATGTCTTATATCATCCAGGGATCTGTATTCACTCTTTTTTTTCATCTGCGGATATTCTCTTTAGACATCATTTTCTTCCGGATTCTGCGGTTCGTCATCTTTGTATAGTATTGAGGTAAGTTTTCTTACTATAGGTCCTGATATTATGGATTTACGGTTGAGGATAAATATCAGGCCGACAATGACATAAAAACCGGCGGTAATCAGAAAACCCATAGCAAGATCCCCTGTCTGCTGTCCGTACCAGTATGAAAAAGCCAGTGAAACGAACAAAAGGCAGAATGCAATGATAAGCACAATAACCACGGAGCTGAGAAAAAAAGCCCCGGCCAGAGAAGTTTTCTCCAGTAGGGACAATTTCCACAGCTCAATCCTTGTATTCACATAGGATCTGGCAATCTTTATCATTTCTGCCATATTTCCTGAAAAGGACTGATTAGCCATTTAACCTATTTTTTGGTTACCTTCTCTTTAACTCCCTGCACTTCTTGTTTGGCCTTTTTTTCAAGATCGTCCATCTTTTCCTTTGTTTCTGTAACAAAGCTCGAAACAAATTTATTCAGATCATCAATCTTGGTAGCCAGGTTGTCTTTAAAATCGTCACCGACTTTCTGAGCCTGATCCTTAATTTTCATTCTGGTGGTAGTACCTTTGTCGGGTGCGAATAATACTCCAAACGCCGCTCCGGCAGCAGCACCTGCGACGAATCCTAAAATTGCACTTACTGATGATTTACTCATAACTTCAAAATTTTTATCGTTAATACTACAAGACTCTTACATTAAAAGTAATGCCTCTTTATTTTAAATGCCACTATTTTGTGACATACCTCTAAAATAATAAATATTTTATTAAAAAGCAAAGTTTTACGATTCAAAGACTGTGTATGTTTATAAAAAGCTCAGATATACAACATGAATTGTTTCCTCTTTGTTCATTGCACTTTTATTTAAAGTGCAATGCTTGCAAGATTTACCGGCCCCGGCCGGCGGAGTTAAATTTTTGTCCCGGCTTAACATTTTTTAACCTCCAATTACCTGGATTTTTTTGACTTTAGTTGAACATTGTGATATATTGCATGTTAATTAATCTAAATAAATTTAATGAAATGAGCCTGACAAATCCTTAGCAATTATAATATAATGAATAAATTTATTTTCACTATTATCCTGATTTTAACAGTAATGCCGAGTTATGCTCAACCGCCCGTGGTTAGTTTTGATCAACTCAAGCCAAGATTATCAACGAATAGTGATTCGGTTTATGTTGTAAATTTCTGGGCCACCTGGTGTGTTCCATGCGTTAAGGAATTGCCTGAATTTGAAAAAATAAACGAGATATATGGTGATAGTAAAGTTAAGGTACTGCTGATCAGTCTTGATAATCCCAGGCACATGAATTCCCGTGTAATACCATTCATAGAACAGCATAATCTCAAATCTGAGATAGTACTGCTGGATGATCCGAGACATAACAGGTGGATACCCCAGGTAGATGAATCGTGGAGTGGTGCCATACCCGCAACGATTTTTTTCACAAAAGATAAAAGATCATTTTATGAAAGGGCCTTTACATATGATGAACTTGAAAATATTGTCCGGTCCAAACTGAACTGAACAAAACTGAATTAAACTGAACAAAACTGAATTAAACTGAATTAATTAAACCTGATATGACGTTAATTATTATGTAATTATAAGTTAAATAATCGAGGTTAATTAAATTAACAATAGTCAATAATCTATTGACCATAAATAACTGAGTAATCTTAATTTTAACCACCTAAACTATCTATTATGAAAAGATTTATGCTAACGTTTGCTTTTGCTGCAATTGCATTAAGTATGGTATCTGCGCAAGGATACAAAGTCGGAGACAAGGCGATGGATTTCCGTTTGAAAAATGTTGACGGAAATTTCGTCAGTATGAGTGATTATCCTGATGCTAAGGGATTTGTAATTGTTTTTACCTGTAATCACTGTCCTTATGCTGTTGCTTATGAGGACCGGCTGATAGAATTGGACAAAAAGTACAAGCCCAGGGGATTTCCTGTAATAGCGATTAATCCGAATGATCCTGCTGCTGAACCCAGAGATTCATACGAATTGATGCAGGTAAGGGCCAGGGAAAAAGGTTTTACGTTTCCCTATCTTTTTGATGAGGGCCAAAAAGTATATCCGGTCTACGGCGCTACCAGAACACCACATATATACCTTCTGAACAGGGTTGGAAGTGATCTGATAGTAGCTTACATAGGGGCAATTGATGATAATTACAGGGATGCATCTGCTGTAGAGGAACCGTTCCTTGCAAATGCAATTGATGCATTGCTTGCAGGAGAGAAACCGGATCCTGATTTCACCCGTGCAATAGGTTGTACAATTAAAGTAGCCAATTGAGAAATATCTGAAATATTCACTGATTTAACCACCTCGCATTTATGCAAGGTGGTTTTTTTTCACTCAAATTATAATATAGATTATAAGATTGTTTCAAGGAATCTCAGCCTGAGTGGTGCCCCGGTACCGCGTATGAAAACCCTTGGTCCAGCCAATATATGAACGGAATGTTCCGGGATAATCATCCACATGCATCATCTGTTCCTCATCCTTTACCGGATCATAATACAGGATTTTGAGTCTGGATCTTCTGTTGGGTTGGTTCATGAACAGAAAGAATTCATGAAGGGTAAGAGGACCGACATCACCCAGGTAGGCACCGAGCCTGCCACTATCAATGAAGATCCACTCATTCAAATCTCTGTCAAAAATCTCTGTTACAAGGTGCGAAGAGCCAAGTTCAATAAACATTTCATCGCTTTGGAGATTATCATGAATGAAGCCCCGTCGGTTGATCACGCCAAAACTGTTGCAGGCCATCGAAAAAATCTCCGAATACTGTCCGCATGCGTACCCAGACTTGCCGGCTGTTATGGCTTCGTATTTTTCGAAAGCCCGAAGCTCCCTGAGTAAAGCCTGGGGTAATCCTCCATGCCCCCTCAATTCCCTCATCAATGCTTTAGTAAGAATCATGGCTTTTTCATAGTCCGAAGATACTCCCTCCAGAAGGTGTCCCCATTGTTTTTGTGCAAAGGCAATTTCAGATTCTTTGGGAATAAAAGTCATCCAATTTTCAGGATTGTTAGTTCCGTAATTTATATGCGGATCACTCCTGATCTTGATTATATCCTTTGCACGTGTTCCGCCCAATTTTTCAATTGCTTTTATAGTAAAGCAATTCACATTTATCGAGTAAACAAGCTCTTTTTCCGGAGATGAAAAGACTGGTTTTATCTGATATGTAACATCATAAACCACATCAAGTTCTCTGTCTAAAGCTACGAACAAGGTGTTATTCTTCAATACCTGGTAATCCCCATCTTCTTTGGCATACTCGATATGGCTGAAACCCGGCATGTTAGAACCGAATGATATATGCAGTCCGTAAGCATCGGGAGGTCCTGGTGTTATGGCGGTGAAGCACAATGGTTCGTACCCGGCATAATAATTTCGGTAATTACTCATAACGTTGAAGTGTACCTGACGAGATCTAACCTGCGCTTCATGTGACTCCTGATCTTTAAATTCAGCAGAAACAGGTTTTTCCTTAGACATTGCATACTGGTCGTTAGTGGAATTTGGGTGCATAGCTGTTAATATGGTCAATACCACGACACAAACCATTAACAATGATTTGCGCAAGAATTTCATTTTTTTCATGATTTAATAATTTGGTTTAACTTAAAAATCAAAATTGAAGTTTTTGAACCGGGATTCATCCGGCTTTTGAACAAAGGCAGAACCAGGCTTACCTGTGTTCCGCTGAGAGAAGAGGCAACATCAACTTATGAAGTGAAGCCTTATCAATTTTTGATTGGCCGTTTAATTATTTCTTTGTATTTTTCAACTGAAAAAGTGAAGTTTTTTGTTTGTCCTTTTTGGATTAACGATTTAAATATAAACAAAATACATCACTTTTTCTTGTTTTTATTTTAATTTTTTAAGTTTTTTAAAAAAAGTCAACTTTTTTTTTCCCTGCCCGTATAAACTTATTATTTAAAAAGCTGATATTTGTAGCATATGAGGAAATTTTTCACTTCAGGTCTGATTTTAAAGTTGTTTGGTCTGACAGTTTTTTATTTTATTGATGTTGCCATGATTTCATCCGGCAACAATGAAATGAACAAAGTATTACGGTCCCAACAAACTCCGCCTTTTGCTCACCGAATTACCAATGAATTATCCGATTTTGAAGATTTTCATTATATGAAGGCAGGAATAGAATCTATTCTTGCCAGATATGATATAAAAGGAGCATCTGTTGCTGTAGCCAGGGATGGCCGTCTGGTTTATGCCCGGGGAATTGGTTATGCTGATGCCAGGTCTAAGGAACCGGTGGAGCCATGGCATCTTTTCAGAGTTGCAAGCATTTCCAAGCTGATCACTGCTACTACTGTAATGAAGATGACTGAGCTGAATATGATCAGCCTTGATGACAGGGTTTTCGGTCCTGATGGAATCCTCAATGATTCTGCATATTTACGGTATACTGATCGCAGGTTTGAACAAATTACCATCCGTCATCTTCTTGAACATTCTGCCGGCTGGAACAGACGTTTTGGTGATCATCTTTTTATGCCTCATCTCATTGCAAGAGAAATGAAGGCAGATTTACCGGTTCAGGTTTCTGACATTATTCAGTTTGCCATGACTAAAAGGTTGCATTTTAACCCCGGTTCGGGCAGAAGTTATTCAAATCTTGGATATGCAATTCTGGGTGAAGTAATAAGCAATGTGACCGGAATGGAGTACGAGGATTATGTGAGGCAGACAATACTTTATCCACTTGGTATTCAGGATATGCGAATAGGGGGCAACCTTGAAGAGGACCGTTTTGAAAATGAGGTTAAATACTACGAACAGTATAATTCAGTCAGGGTAAGATCTGTCTATGACAATAAGGAGGAGGTTTTCAGATCATACGGGGGTAATGATATTACCACACTGGGAGCTGCAGGTGGCTGGGTGGCTTCATCTGCCGAACTCCTGAAACTGATCAGTGCGATTGATGGTAAACCCGGGGTGCCCGATATTCTTTCACCCCGAAGCATTGAACTGATGACAAGTGCCGGTCCTTCAGGGAGGCACACAATAGGATGGGCCGGAACTGACAGACGTGGTAACTGGTGGCGGACTGGCTCATTTGCCGGAACCACAGCATTTGTAATGCGGCAGAATAATGGCCTTAGCTATGCAGTATTGTTTAATTCAAGTACTTACCGTGGATCTTCTCTTTCAGCTGAAATAATCCGGGAAATGCGGAACGCCTTTAGCAGAATAAAGCAGTGGCCGGAACATGACCTGTTCTATCACATTGATAAGCCTTCTGATTTCTATCCCGATATTGCCGAACTAAGGCCAAACTAAGGCCAAACTAATAAGGCCGCCGAACTAAGACTGAACTAAGACTGAACTAAGACTGAACTAAGGCCGAACTAAGACAGGGCTTCAGGGTTGATTAAAGCGGAATGTTCCCGTGCTTTCTTGAAGGACCGGGAACACTTTTATTCTGACTCATTTCCAGTCCCCCAATTAGTTTTTTCCTGGTTTCTCTTGGATGAATTACCTCGTCAATATATCCCAGCTCTGCTGCCTTGTAAGGATTGGCAAAGGCTTCGCGATAGTCATTCACGGCTGCGGTTTTATCCCGGTCTGATATTTTGTGACGGAAAATTATATTGACTGCCCCTTCCGGACCCATGACAGCAATTTCAGCCGTTGGATATGCAAGGTTAACATCTGCACCGATATGTTTGCTTGACATAACACCATATGCACCTCCGTAGGCTTTTCTTGTGATCAGGGTAATTTTGGGTACGGTGGCTTCTGAAAATGCATACAGCAGCTTTGCGCCGTGCTTTATAATGCCTCCGAACTCCTGGTTTGTACCCGGTAAAAATCCGGGAACATCCAAAATGGTTACCAGGGGAATGTTAAATGCATCACAAAACCTGACGAATCTTGCAGCTTTCAGAGATGAACTGATATCAAGAACACCGGCAAGAATTGCCGGCTGATTTGCAACAATACCAACCGGTTTTCCTGCCAGCCTTGCAAATCCGGTAATAATATTTTTGGCATAATGGGGCATTATTTCAAAAAAGTTATTATCGTCAACGACCGACTCTATAATGACCATCATGTCATACGGCTTGTTCGGATCGACGGGGACAAGGGTCTGCAGTTTTTCATCCTCACGGTTTATGTCATCTGTAAAAGGTTTTTCAGGCGGGTCTTCCATATTGTTTGAAGGCAGGAATCCGGTAAGCTCCCTTATCATCATCATTGTGCTTTCATCATTTTCACCGACCAGATGTGCGACCCCGCTTTTGGAATTGTGAGTCATGGCCCCGCCCAGTTCCTCCTTGGTAACATTCTCATGAGTAACTGTCTTAATAACATCAGGTCCGGTAACGAACATATAGCTGCTCTCCTTTGTCATCACTATAAAATCGGTCAGTGCGGGGGAATAGACAGCTCCTCCTGCGCAGGGACCCAGTATTGCTGAAATCTGGGGAATGACTCCCGAGGCCTTGACGTTAAGATGAAAAATATCAGAATAACCTGCCAAACTCTGAACCCCTTCCTGGATACGGGCCCCTCCTGAATCATTAAGCCCGATAACAGGGGCACCCATTTTCATTGCCATATCCATTACCTTGATAATCTTATCAGCATTTGCCCTGCCCAGGGTACCTCCAAAAACTGTAAAATCCTGCGCAAAAACAAAGACAAGCCGCCCATCTATTTTTCCATAACCCGATACAATACCATCACCGGCAATCTTATTATTATCCATACCGAAATCGGTGCATCGGTGTTTTACCAGTTTGTCTATTTCGACGAAACTTCCGCTGTCGAGCAATAAATCCAGACGTTCTCTCGCGGTAAGTTTGCCTGCAAGGTGTTGTTTTTCTATTCTTTCCTTTCCCCCTCCAAGAAGGGCTTCGCGATTTCTTTCATCCAGTTCGCGGAATTTTTCCTCAAGCGTTGACATATTTTTCAGATTCTTGATTATTAATTTATCACTCCAATACAATAAGTGGCATATTTGCATCAATAACATCTCCTTCGGCCACCAGCACCTCCTTCACCTGACCGGTTTTCCCGGATTTGTACTCACTTTCCATCTTCATTGCCGAAACTATAATAACAACCTGCCCTTCGGTGACCTTATCGCCGGCACTTACCAACACCTTTACTATTTTACCAGGCATTGGACAGGATATAACGGCTTCCTCACTTCCCGATCCGGATTTCATCCTGTTCTGCATATAACGCATTTGTGCATCTACAATCTCCACATCATAGGAGTGACAAATATACTTTGCAGTATACCTGTTCTTTTTTTCCGTTGCGACTACCTCGATCTCATAGGACCTACCACCATGTAATATCGAGTAAATGTTCTTCTCAACCTTTACAAGATCAAGATGGTATTCCTTTTGGCCAAGCAGGATAGTAATCCTGTTACCTTCTCTTTCGAGGATTTCAATCTTTTCACTGCGTTTACCGCTTTTTAGTTCTATTGCAGACATATGATCAGGGTAAGATTTAATTATTCAGCCTTATTTCCTGGTAAGGTTGTGTTTTCTGTTTTGAATTTTCCAGTTGGAGAGGTTTTGAGGAGATAAGCCGTTTTGTTTGTTGTTTGAATTTTCCAGGTACTCCATAAAAGCCACTATCATGGCCATATCTTCTATTTCGGGCAGATCGTCAGAGGGATCGAAAAGCTTTTTGCTGTGAGTATCGATAAAATGGGTGTCATACT
>SLKJ01000072.1 GCA_007134675.1 Bacteroidales bacterium | reverse complement strand
TAAAAAGCCAGAATTTTGTTTTGAGAATTAACAAAATTATGACTTACAGGATGAACCGCTGCGCTTTCCCATAAAATTTTTTCATGCGTCTGTGTGTAATTTTACGCAGAAAAAATTTTATCTACATTTGTAATTAAACACAATCTGCTAACCAAAATTGCTGTAAGATGAAAAATATCCAGGTCTTAATCCTGCTGGCCATAATGGCCTTAACATCCTGCGGCACGCAGGAACCAGACAACCGTATTGTAATTGCCGGAAAAATAGAGGGGCTTGCAGAAGAGGCAACCGTAAGGCTGCTGTCCGATGCCGTGCTGAACGAAACTGAACTCAGCCAGGACGGAACATTCCTCCTGGAGCATACCGCTGAAGATTCAAGGTATTATAATGTTTACAGCACCTCCGGCGATGGGTTCACCCTCTTCCTCTACCCGGGCGACAGCATCTGGGTGACATTTGAAACACAAGACCTGCACACTACATTCCAGGCTTCGGGAAGAAGAGCCACCGAAGCCTCCTATCTTGTTGAGAAGAGCAGGATAATCACCCGGATAAGCAACATGAACGAGCTTATGGCCCAGGATGCCCAAACCTACATGGAAACCAAAAACCCATTATTTGAAGAGCTTGAGGAGCTGCTTAACCGGTTTAAAACGGAAAGTGGAGTATCAAAGGAGCTTATTGAGCTTGAGAGTCTCGGACTGGAATCATTTGACCTGTACCTTGATTACATGTACCCCATGGTACACAGGAACAGGAACAACATTCCCCGGAATGAAAGCATTGACTTCCCCGAAAAGGAGACAAATGAAAGGATTGCCTCATTAAATTTAGACAATATACTCATTTTGAAGGACCGTCACTCACTGCAGTTACTTGATATTCAGGTCAGAAATGCCGCCAATGAATTCATGAGAAATAACCTTGAAGCCCGGGAAGTTGACAATTCCTTTATCTCTGCAATCTTCGACGTGGCGGGATCAAAGTTTTCCACCCCTGAAGTGCGCGAACACGTCATGTTCCATGCACTTGAAAGGGATATGAGCCACAGGGGCCCGGCCAGGTACCAGCAACTATATACCAGGTTTCTGGAAGAGAGCACCACTCCAGAATACAAGGACAGGATCAACAAAATTATAGCCCAGTGGGAACTGATCTCTCCGGGCAGCGAGGTACCTGACTTCGCATTTACCGATATTGAAGGCAACGAGGTAAGGCTCAGTGACCTTTCGGGGAAACTTATCTACATCGATGTTTGGGCAACATGGTGCGGTCCCTGCATTGCCGAACATCCTCACTGGAATACCCTGATGAAAGAATATGAGGGAAAAGATGTGGCTTTCCTTGCCATATCGACCGACAACACCAGGGAGCCATGGGAAAAGATGGTAACTGAAAAGAATATGCAGGGATACAACTGGTATGCAGAAAATGCCTGGGAATCGGAAATATCAAAGCACTTTAACATCAGGGCAATACCCCGGTTCCTTCTGCTAGACAGGGAGAGGAGGGTTATTGACCCCGCGGCCGACAGGCCTTCAGGAAGGATCAGGGAAACACTGGATCAGCATCTCTGATCCCCAGAATGACCACTTCCTTCAGACCATCAGGGAGACGCGGCGGTCACAATCTCTGATCCGCTGTTTGACGCCCCCGGAATACCGGGGAACCGTCGGTCAGCACCCCTGATACATGATCTTCAGGAAACCCGGGTATTTTCCCTGGATCGGATTAAACAATTCCCGTCATTATTTCTTTATATAGTTGATGTGTAACAAAAACAGCAGCCATGAAAAGAAACAACAGAAACTTCAGGGTACAACATTTTAATTTAAGGACACTGGCAATACTTATTATTGCCACGGCAATAACTGGTATTTCCCAGGCCCAGGTCAGGGTAAACGAAACATTGATCGAAGCCCCGGTTAACAGTGAGACCGAAGCTTTCAGGATAGTGAGGGTAGTCGAAAATCTCGAACATCCCTGGGCAATAGGGTGGCTTCCTGACGGCAGGATGCTCGTAACCGAAAGGCCTGGAAGAATGCATCTCATTGACGGAAGGTCTGTAACCGAACTGAAAAACCTCCCCCCGATACATTACCAGGAAGACCAGAGAACTGCGCCCGAGGGCGGCAGCCAGGCCGGACTGCTGGATGTTGTTGTGCATCCTGATTATAACAATAACGGATGGATATATTTTACCTATTCAAGTCCGGGCGATCCCGACGGGGTGCCTGTAAGGCCCGGAACGGGAACGGGACTGGCACGGGCACGGCTGAATGATTCGGGCACCGAACTGGTTGACCTGCAGACTATCTATACCATGATACCAAGAACCCGGCCGGGAAGGCACTATGGATCAAGGATTGTGTTTCCCGGCGACGGTACTGTGATCTTCTCCATAGGCGACAGGGGTCTTCGCTATCCTTCGCAGGACCTTACCAACCCTGCCGGCTCATTGATCCGTCTTCTTGACGACGGCGGAGCAGCTCCTGATAATCCTTTTGTAGGCATGGCACCCGGAAACCTGAGGCCGGAGATCTATTCCTTTGGTCACAGGAACAACCAGGGACTTGCACAGGATCCGGTCACTGGTGAGATCTGGGCTACTGACCATGGTCCCCGTGGGGGAGATCTCCTCTACAGGATCAGGAAAGGGCATAACTACGGATGGCCGAATGTCACCTTTGGCGTGGAGTATTCAACGGGTGAGCCGATAGGTATAGGCCGGGAAGCCCCGGGTGTGACTCCTCCTGACTATATTTGGGAAGACTCAATGGCGCCTTCCGGACTGGCATTTTATTATGGTGATCAATTCCCGGAATGGAAAGGCAACCTTTTTGCCGGGGCACTTCTCAGACAGGAGATATACAGGCTTGTTCTGGATGATAATCGGGTAGTTCACAAAGAGACCCTGATATCTGGCAAGATTGGCAGAATACGTGATGTCAGGCAGGGACCCGACGGATTCCTCTATATTGCAACAGACGAGGGCGACGGGGGTATATACAGACTGGAGCCGGTAAGGTAAAACCTGTTACATCCTAAGGTAGAAGCTTCACCCTTATGGCATTGAGCCCTTTCTGTCCCATTTCTGTCTCAAATGTGACCTTATCACCCTCCTTCACGGGTTCAGTCAGGCCATTCACATGAACAAAAATGCTGTCCTGGCTGTCATGGTCCTTGATAAAGCCGTATCCTTTGGATTCATTAAAGTAAGTGACAGTGCCTTTTCGAATGAATTCAGCAGGATCAGGGTCTGCCTGCTTTGAAACTCCAATTTCAATATCTTCAGCTTTGATCTTCTTCCTTTTACTTGGATCAGGAGGAGTTGATGTGATGTTGCCATCTTCATCGACATAAGCCAACATATCTTCGAGGCTCTTCCCTTTTTCGGAGTTCGCTTTTCGGTCTTCCTTCCTTTGCAACTTTTCTTTTTTCTTCTTAAGTCTTTTCTTCTCTTTTTCCTTTTTGTTAAAAGTCTCTTGTGATCTGCCCATAGTCTGAGTCTGGTTTTATTACTGAATTGTAAAACTACAAAAAAAGAAATTTAAATAAATAACTTTCAATACCGATATATCAACTCTCTGATAAAATTTTCAATTGCCTTTCTCACCTCACCGCTGTCCTTATTGTGGTTATTAACAAGCACTGAAAAAATTAGTGGCCTTCCCTTTCCGGTAATGAGAAAACCGCTTAATGTTACCGCATTACCGCCAAGAGTACCTGTTTTGGCATAGATATTACCCTTTTCTTCAAGGTAAAGATCTTCAAGTGTTCCCTCGCCTCCTGTTGGAAGCAGATGGCTTACCCTTTCAAATCCGAATTCGTCTTTAATTTTCCCAAGGAGCCAGACAATGGAGCGGGGACTCAGAAGATTGTAACGGCTCAGCCCGCTGCCGTCAACCCATACAGGTTGATCAGGCATGCCAGATAGTTCATTATCCAGCATATAATTGATTATCAGCTTTTCATCCATTTCACCAAACAGAATTTGACTGCCCATTATCAGGGTTTGTTCAGCAAAAAAATTGTCGCTGTAAAGTATCATGGGCCGGAACAGCGAATCGGAAGCACGGGAGTTGATCGTTATCAAATGATCCGGTGCCACCCCGGTATACGGGATATCAGAATTGACATGATAATTATAGGGATCATCTTGAATACCGGTACATAGAAGATCTGACATATCTGCAATTCTTCCCTTATGACTCCTGCCAGATACCATACTGATATCCTTATTAAGCGTATCTTTTAGCAGTTCGATGGCTGCGTTCATTCCATCAGTATAAAAGGGTACAAACAGATCCCGATCACTGTCATATCCAAGATAAACGGTATATTCATTAATTCCAGGCAGCCTTTTTACTTCAAATCTTTCACTTTCCGCATGTTTGATAGTAACTGGCCAGTGATGCCCCGGATAACAGGAGACATAAGTGATTTGTACATCTTCATCAAAGCCGGTCATCTGTCTCTGGGCCCATATGACAACGTTACCATATACTGGGAAAGGACTGCGCTCCGTCATATAGTAATTGAGGTAAAAGTTCCAGGGCCAGCCATATCCAAGGGCTCCGGTATTCCACTCTGGTTCAATAAATGCTATCGGCTTATCACATTGCTGCAAAAACTCAAAAACAGGCTGAACAGGAAAATCCATCAATAAAAAGGTTGGGTCTCCCGTAGGATAAAGAAAAACAGTATCATTAGATTTAAAGTATTGAATCCCCGGAATACTATCACCCAGATATTTTAGTCCGGCATACAGTGTCAGCAGCTTGACGTTACTGGCAGGCACAAAAAATTTGTCGCTGTTATATGCATAGATATATTCCCTTCTTTCAGTGTCGTATACAGCAATTCCAACATGTGTATCAGATATGGCGGGATCTTCCAGAAATCTGTCCGGTATCGTTGTCCGTCCCAGGTACCGGGGAGAGGTGCATGAACCAAATAACAGAATAAAAAAAATAAAAATCGCAAATATTCTGATCAATCTCATAGTGAGTAAATATACAAATATTCTGACAGCTCCGGGCACCCAAAGAAAAGATGCAACCGGTATCTGAAAAAAGCGGAAATTGGCTTAATGAACCAATTCATTTTACGGCTGGGTGATCCAGGAATGGCAGGTGCCTGGTATAACAGGGGGCTGGCTCTGAAAAGGATGGGAAAGATCGAAGAGGCCTGCGCCGACTGGCGGGAGGCTTCAGGGCCCAGCTCTCCTGATGCTGAAGAAATTCTAAATCAGTTTTGCCTTAACTGATCATACCGCTTTTTCTTCAACGCAATCAGCGTCGCATTTTTATCTCTTTACTGTTATTGCCCCATAGAGGAAGGCTATTTCATCTTTCCACCGGGTTTCGTCCGGAGTCTCCAGAATGATGGGAATATTGTCGAACCGCGAATCGTTCATCAGGAGGATAAACACCTCACTACCAAGAGTCCCTTCCCCTATCTGGTCGTGCCTGTCGACCCTCGAACCCATATCTTTTTTTGAATCGTTGATGTGCATTCCTCTCAGGTATTTGAAGCCGATAAGGGCGTCAAATTCAGAAAAAACTTTCTCAAAGCCAGCTGCCGTTCTGATATTATAGCCCGCAGAGTAGGCATGGGCTGTATCGATGCATACCCCTACCCTATCCTTATCCTCTATATGGTCAATGATAAATTTGATCTGCTCAAAGGTGTGGCCCAGATTCGTGCCCTGTCCGGCAGTATTTTCGATTACGGCAGTTATACCCCTGGATCTGTCAAGGGCAAGATTCACCGATTCGGCAATGGTTCGCAGGCATGTCTCCTCGTCAACCTGGTTAAGGTAGCTCCCTGGATGAAAATTGAGCCGGTCAAGTCCCAGCTGCTCACATCGCTGCATCTCATCAAAAAATGCATTGCGTGATTTCTCAAGAGCTGTCTTTTCGGGATGACCAAGATTTATCAGATAGCTGTCGTGCGGCAGTATCTGGAAAGGTTTATAGCCAAACTTTTCGCAATTATCTCGGAAAGCCCGGATACTCTTTTCTTCGAGTGACTTAGCAACCCACTGCCTCTGATTCTTAACAAAGAGTCCGAATGCTCTGGCTCCTATTTTGTGGGCATTGACAGGGGCGTTTTCAACACCTCCCGCAGCACTTACATGGGCACCTATATATTTCATAGTAAATAAATTATCTTGCTAAAAACATCAGTTTTCATTATAAATAAATCTGCGATAAATTTGTAAATATATTAATTTCATAACTGTTAACGCGAAACCTGTCCGCCCCCGCTTTCTCAGGTTTTAATTTAAAAATCATTCAGTTCTCCCGCTACCCTTTTACAGGATGGGATCATCGATATTAATCAAAACCATTTCTGTAATTAATTTTTTTAGCTTTAGCTTAAAAATTTAAAGTCTGGATGCCATTCAGTGATTAGCCTGACACCGCGATTTTTGTCCGATGCAAAAAAAACATTAAATTTAGCTCTTTGAAATAGACGAAGTCAATCAGGCATGTAAAGATCCATGGGGATTGAAAAAACACCGCTTTATACAGATGAAAAAACAGGGCATTTTCACTATTCCAAACATTTTGGGGTTTTACCGGATTTTAGCCTTCCCATTCATTCTGTGGTTTGCACTTTCAGACAAAGAAAATCTCTTTGCAATGTTTTTAGTTATTAACTTACTGACTGATGTTGCTGATGGATTAATAGCCCGGTTATTCAAAATAGAGTCTGAATTTGGAGCAAGGTTGGATTCACTTGCTGACATATTTACCTACCTGCTGGCATTTACCGGCATCTATGTATTCAAGCTCGAAGACTTTATCCCGCATCTGACAAGCTTTGTTGTTTTTTTGATAATGATGTCACTTATAGTTGTCATTTCACTTATTAAGTTTGGAAAATTCCCCAGCTTTCACCTGTATAGTACAAAGATAGGTGGATATATTCAGGGAGCATTTTTTATTGCGCTTTTCACATATGGCTTCAGCTCCCCGTTTTATTACCTCATGATTACCTGGGGTATCATTTCGGCAATTGAGCATATCACAATTCAGCTGATCATACCCCGGATGCGTTCCAACGTAAAAGGGCTTTACCGGGTTCTCAAAAATAAAAACACAATCAATCAGCCGGAAAATTAATTCGGAAAAATGGTATTTTACTCAGCATTTGAATATAGCTATCTCTGGTTGCCACTATTGGGGCTCGTAATTGGTCTTCTTGCCTCTGCAATAGGCGGTGGAGGGGGCTTTTTTTTCCCTCCTGTGCTGATCCTTTTTTTTAATGTTCCTGCCCATATAGCGATAGCTACCTCATTGGCAGCTACTCTGCCCATATGTATTGCAGGAGCTGCAGTTCATTACCGCAATGGCAATCTTGACCTGAATAAAGGCCTGGTATTTGGAATTGCAGGAATACTGGGAGCATTGGGAGGTGCTTCGGTTACGGGCCTGCTGACACCTGGTCAGCTGAAAACCACCTTCGGGATATATTCACTGCTTCTGGCCGTATTGATAATCATGAACGAAAGGAAGGAAAAAAAGAAATTAGAAAGTAAGGATAATACTCTCATATCAAAGGTTTTAAAATGGATACCCCGAGGTTCATTTTATGGTTTTGCAGGAGGTGCTATTACCGGAACATTCGGCACCAGTGGAACAGCACCGGTTCTTGCCGGACTGTTTGCTATAAAAATACCTCTAAAAATGGTGGCAGGCACCTCTCTGATGATCATATTCATTAATACCGTTTCGGCCCTTGCAGGGCATCTGGTTCTCGGGGTAATTGACCTTACGCTTGTCTGGTTTCTGACGGCAGGTACTGTTGCAGGTTCAATTGCCGGTCCGAAACTGACATCTGGCATAAAATTCGGAGACAAGGAAGGATTCATTAAACAGACCTTTGCTTATATCGTACTTGCTTTCGGTTTAATAATGATATTTACATAACTATTGAATAAAAAACCGTGATTACATAAAATCAGATGATTAAACCTCACATTACAGTATTTATTAAAGATCGAACATAAAACATGATCATTACCATTTATTTAATAATTCTTTCATATTTTGTGCTGGGAAGCATTGGATTCTATTTTATAAAAAAAAAAAAAGACCATAAATCAGCAAGAGATAACTGGATAAAGTTAATTACATACTTTTTTGTTG
>SLKJ01000010.1 GCA_007134675.1 Bacteroidales bacterium | reverse complement strand
TTGTAGCAAAGGAGATATCTGATAATTTAAAGATATGTTTTTAAAAGCTATGATAAATATGCTGTTAATAAATAAGACCGCTTATTAAAATCAAACATACAGCAAAAATAGATTAGATTTGCAGAGGATATGGAAAACAAATATGACATAAGAAATGAACCTGCCGACAGCGAGGATAAGGAACTGGAACAAAAACTGAGACCGCTGTTGTTCGATGATTTCAGAGGGCAATTTAAAACTGTTGAAAATCTTAAGGTTTTTGTAAAGGCTGCCAGGATGCGGGAGGAAGCGCTGGATCATGTTTTGCTCCACGGGCCTCCTGGACTTGGTAAAACAACACTGGCAAACATTATTGCACACGAAATGAGAGTCAATATAAAAATTACATCCGGGCCGGTGCTTGATAAACCAGGTGACCTTGCGGGACTGCTTACTGGTCTCGATGAAATGGATGTACTTTTCATTGACGAAATACACAGATTAAGCTCTGTTGTTGAAGAATATCTGTATTCTGCAATGGAAGATTATAAAATTGATATAATGATAGATAAGGGTCCTGGAGCACGATCTGTGCAGTTGAAACTGAATCCTTTTACTTTAATAGGTGCAACAACCAGATCGGGACTCCTTACAAGTCCCCTGAGATCCAGGTTTGGAATAAATTCACATTTGGAGTATTATGATTCGGTTGTACTCAATCAAATAATCAAAAGGTCAGCAAAAATCCTTGATATATCGATTACTGAAGAAGCATCAGTTGAAATAGCAGGAAGGAGTCGCGGAACTCCCAGAATTGCAAATGCTTTATTAAGAAGGGTAAGGGATTTTGCCCAGGTTAAGGGTCACGGTGGAATTGATATGAAAATAGCAAAATATTCACTTGAAGCATTAAATATTGATAAGAATGGACTGGATGAAATGGATAACAGAATATTGCTTACCATTATTGAAAAGTTCAGCGGTGGTCCTGTTGGTATTTCAACAATTGCTACCTCCATTGGTGAAGATGCCGGGACTATAGAAGAGGTATATGAACCTTTTCTCATAAAAGAAGGATATCTAAAAAGAACACCCCGGGGACGAGAGATTACGCGATTGGGCTATAAACATCTGGGCCGGGATATGAAAGATGGCCAGAACCTGCTTTTTTAAATGAAATAATCTGGCGGTGGATTAAACTTTTAAAAATTATTATATAATTTTGGATTCACTTAAGACTTTAAAACTAAATTTTTACTTATGAAACAGATAATTCAGAATTTAGGTTTGATAATATTTATTATCGCCATTGCATTGCTTGTATTTGGATTATTTCAGAATACAACCAGTAACAATATTTTATTGATAAGTGGTGTGCTTCTGGTGGCTGGATTATTTGTTCATGTTATAGTTAACAAGAAATTATTATAGCGCAATATTACAGAATCTTATTTAGAAGATATTTCCCACCTTTTTAAGGCCGTTTATATCAGTAATTTTTATTCTCCTTCCGTGCAGTTCGATTAATTTATCAGATTTAAATTCAGATAAAAGCCGGATTACTGATTCAGTCGCTGTGCCGACAATATTTGCAAGTTCTTCACGGGTAAGGGTTATCTGGAGAAACTGTTCGTTATCAAGATGGAAATTATCTTTAAGAAGGATAAGTATTTCTGCAAGTCTTTCCCTTACTGTTTTCTGTGCAATATCAGTAATGTATGCATTTGCTTCTCCCAGCTCCTTGCAGGCCAGCTGCATTAGATCCATAGAGAATTCTCTGTTTTGTTTAAAGAGTTGAATAAAAGTGTCTCCGGGTATAAAACAGAGACTGGAATCCTCTATTACCTTTGCAGTTGTACATGCAAGTTCTCCGCTAAGAACCGAGCGGAATCCTATTATATCTCCATTTTTTGCAAAAGTTATAATTTGTTCCTTGCCGTCAATACCTGTTTTATAAATTTTAATAATGCCACTGCTTATACAATAACATCCTGATATCCTGTTACCTTCATGATATATCACCGATCCCTTTTTATAGGGTTCGCAATTCTTATCAAGAGATATCATATCATGTTCTTCCTGGGTAAGATGCTTGAAAATAGTTTCAAATTTATTTGAACAACTATCACATGAAGACATGGAAGGAGAGTGTTTCATAAGCAATTAAGTTATGATATAAATCATATTAATACTAAATTAATTCATTCATAAGTGTATAATTTTACGCAGAAAAAATTTAATATATAATTGTAAATTTAGTAAAATAAATTAAATATATGTAGATATGCAATCAGTTGTAGATGTTAAATGGAATGGTAAAATGGAATTTGAAAAAAGCAATTGAACTTTCCCAGAATAAATACTGCGGTGTTAATGCTGTTTACAAAAAAAGCATTGGTATTAGAGCTATGAGATAAGCATAATTAAATGAAACCCTGAAGATATTTAAATTATTGCTGAAAACTGATTAAGGAAACGAACATCGTTTTCGAAGTATAACCTGATATCCTTGATATCATATTTTAGCAGGGCTATCCGTTCAATGCCCAATCCGAAAGCAAAGCCTGTATATTTTTTATCATCAATATTGCAATCTCGCAGAACATTGGGATCGACCATGCCACACCCGAGAACTTCAAGCCATCCTGTATTTTTGCATAGTTTGCAACCTTTACCTTTACATGAACAGGAAACATCCATTTCGCCGGAAGGTTCGGTAAAAGGAAAAAATGAAGGTCTCAGTCGTATTTTGGTTTCTTCGCCGAATAATTCCTTGGCAAAAAACTCAAGTGTTTGTTTGAGATCCGCAAAAGAAACATTTTCATCAACATAAAGACCTTCTATTTGATGAAAAATGCAATGCGATCTTGCCGAAATTGCTTCGTTTCGGAATACTCTGCCGGGTGAAATAGTTCTTATCGGGGGACTGGTGGTTTGCATTACACGTACCTGAACAGAGGATGTGTGTGTTCTTAACATTATATCAGGGTTTTTTGAAATAAAAAAGGTATCCTGCATATCTCTTGCCGGGTGCTCCGCAGGAAAATTCAGGGCTGAAAATACATGCCAGTCGTCCTCGATTTCCGGCCCCTCAGAAACTGTAAAACCGATCCTGCTGAAAATTTCTATGATTTCTTTTCTGACAACAGATATGGGATGCCTGCTGCCTTCTGGAAATTGTTCTGCAGGTAGAGTAAGGTCGATGCTCGGCTCGTTCTCACGATTAACCGAAAGTGCTCTTGAAAATTTATCTATTTTTTCCCGGACTGTTATTTTTAATTCGTTAAGGATTTTACCTTTTTCTTTCTTTTCATTATGAGGCAGATTCCTGAATTCATCGAACAGTTGCGAAATAATCCCTTTTTTGCCAAGGAATCGGATTCTGAATTTTTCAAGATCGGCGATGTTTTCAGGTTTAAACTTATTTGCTTCCTGCAAAATTTTTTCTATTTTTTCATGCATTGGTACAGATCCTTTATTTTACTGATAATATATAATTTCTTACTATCAGGATTAATTTGATAAATTTCTCCTGTAAAAAACACAAATTTTGCCTTATAAAATATCCAAAATTTATGCTTACAGTCGGAACCGCTTCGCTTTAACATCAGCTGTCAAATTTGATTGATAGTACAAACCTACATATTTTATCAAAATTGTAAGGTATCCATTGGGATAATAATTTGGCTACAAATTAGCTTTCTATAACAATACCAGCTAAAAAATGTAATTTCGCAGAATATTAATGTCTTAAACATAGCATCCGGGTTTAAAACTGGTGAAAGACGGTAATCATATGCTGAAAAATTTCGGTAGGAAATATTTTACAGGCAAATTTGCTGGATTTTTTGCTATTATCGGAAATACTTTACTTTTTGTAATAAAGCTTTGGGCCGGGATAGTGTCAGGATCAGTAGCACTTGTTGCTGATGCGTGGCACACAATCTCAGATTCCTTATCTTCTGTTGTGTTTCTGTTTGGGATATATATATCATCTAAGCCGGCAGATGAGAATCACCCTTACGGACATGGCCGCGCTGAAATAATTGCATCACTTGTTATAGGACTTATTCTTGTTTTAATAGCTATTAACTTTTTATATGGGTCAGTTATAAAAATAATTAATAAAGAAACGGTTAATTACGGGTATTTTGCTATTGCCGCTACAATAATTTCACTTGTTGGCAAAGAGATAATGGCACGTGTTTCATTTTATGCTGCAAAAAAGGAAAAACTTAAATCACTTGAAGCAGATGGCTTGCATCACAGGTCAGATGCTCTTACAAGCGGTGTTATTCTAATTGGGATAATACTGGAAAGATATATCTGGTGGATAGATGGTGCCCTTGGTGTATTTGTTTCATGTATGATTCTATATCTGGCTTACCGGATAGTAAATGAAAGTATCAGTCCTCTGCTGGGAGAAAATCCTGACAGGGAGATGATTGAGAAGATAATAGCTATTAGCCGGGAAATCCACAATAATGATCTTTATCTGCATCACTTTCAAATGCATAGATATGGCCATCATACTGAACTTACATTTCATATAAAGCTTCCGGGAGATTTTAATTTGGATGAGGCTAACCAAATAACCGCTAAATTTATTAAAAAAATTAAATCTGAATTGAATATTTTTGCTACTATCTATATTGATTCATACACTAAGACTGACCAAAATTGAATCCCCTAAAACGACTTGCCGGACAGACAGCAATGTACGGACTTAGCAGTGTTGTTGCAAGAATACTTAACTTTCTGTTAGTGCCCTTTTACACAAGAGTGTTTACTGATCCGGCTGAATATGGAGTCGTAAATGAATTATACGCATATTTCGCTTTTATTATCATCATTCTGACATATGGTATGGAAACTGCATTTTTCCGGTTTTCTGCGAGGCATAAGAATTCTGATGTTGTGTTTTCCACTTCTCTGATCTCTCTTTTTTTTACATCCGGATTATTTATCATTTTAATGCTGGTTTTTTATCCCTTTATTGCTGAGAACATCGGATATGAAAAGAATAGCTCCTTTATATTGCTACTTGGATTGGTACTTGCATTTGATGCAATGGCGGCCATCCCTTTTGCCAGATTACGTTACAGGAATAAGGCGTCTAAATTTGTAGTATTTAAAATATTTAATATTTCTGTTAACATATTTTTTAATGTTTTATTTCTATTTTTCATACCCTTTATGCAAAATAAAGGATACAATTTGTTATTGCTGGATTTCATTTATAATGAAGATTTCAGAGTAGGTTACGTATTTGTTTCAAATCTTTTGGCTTCAGTATTTACTCTTACCTTATTCATAAGTGATATTATCAGGACCAGGTTAACGTTCTCTGCACGGCTCTTAAAATCTATGTTGTTTTATTCATTTCCTTTATTGGTCGCCGGCCTGGCCGGGACTGTTAATGATGTTATTGACAGAATAATGTTAAGATTCAGATTACCTGCTGATATCGAGGCTCTTGAACAGATAGGCATATACGGTGCAAATGTTAAAATTGCCGTTTTTATGATGCTGTTTATACAGATGTTCAGGTATGCATCTGAACCATTTTTTTTCAGCCAGGAAAAAAATAAAGAAAGCGGTAGTCTGTATGCACGTGTACTAGAATATTTTACTATATCTGGTGTTACTATTTTTCTGGTAATTTCTCTCTATTTGGATATTTTCAAACATATTATTGGAACTGATTATCATGAAGGAATTAGTGTTGTGCCCGTTATGTTAATGGGCAACCTTATGCTTGGAATATATTTCAACTTATCGGTTTGGTATAAGCTGAAGGAATTAACCATATTCGGGGCAATTTTTGCCGGTCTTGGAGCTTTGATTACTATAGGCATTAACTATATCTTTATCCCGGTTTACGGATATATGGCTTCTGCATGGGGACATGTGCTCTCTTATTTAAGTATGGTATTAATATCTTATCTGTTTGGGCAACATTATTATCCTGTACCCTATAACGTAAAAAAAATATTGTTTTACATCTTTCTTGGTATTGGTTTGTACCTTATTTCCTGTCTGATAGAAACAAATAACAATATTCTCAATCTTGGCTTGAACACTTTATTATTATTTATTTTTGCCATAAGTGCACTATTAAGGGAAAGGACAATTGTGAAAGAAATTATTCAATTAATACGGAAAAATAAACCTTAGATAAAATGCGCATAAGAATAAAAAATAAATCATCAAATTCTCTTCCGGCTTATGAAACAATTTATTCTGCCGGCATGGATCTACGTGCATACATTGAGAAACCTATAGTTCTGAAACCATTAGCCAGATGTCTGGTCCCAACAGGGTTATTTATTGAACTACCAGTTGGATTTGAGGCTCAAATCCGCCCCCGAAGTGGGCTTGCACATAAGCATGGTGTGACTGTTCTTAATTCGCCCGGAACTATCGATGCAGATTACAGAGGTGAGGTAAAAGTTATTTTAATTAATTTATCTGAGGACGATTTTTGTATTAAAAACGGTGACAGAATCTGTCAAATGGTTATAAAAGAATGTGTACAGGCAGAATGGGAGGTTACCGATGAATTGGATGTTACATTACGGGGGAGTGGTGGATTTGGTCATACAGGAAAGGATTGAGTAACAGGCAGCATTATTTTAATTATTTGATTTATTACCAATTAATAATAGGAAAAGAACAGAATGATGTCTGTAAGAGTTAAAATTGTGTTAATTAATGTAAGCCAACATGTTATCAGATTGGTTGTGATACTTATTCTATTTTTACTGACTCGATGTTCACCGGGAATATTTATTTCAGGAAAGGATGATTACAGCAAGCTTGATGAATTTAAAAAAATAGAATATGAGTATTCGATGCATGAAGGTTTAAAATTTCGGTTGCTCGGTGATTATAACAGGGCGATTTATTTTTTTTCAAGATGTATTGATATATTTCCCTACAGTGATGTCGCAAACTTTGAGTTATCAAATATTCATGCCATCGCTGGTGGGATTGATAAAGCAGTAAATTTTGCATCCCGTGCCCTTGAAATTGACCCCGGTAATATTTGGTATTACCATAATATCGCCCGACTTCACGGTGAGAATGATGACACCCGGAAAGCTATTGAAGTATATGAAAAAGCTGTTGAGGTTTTCCCGTATTATTCTGACTTTTATTTTTCTCTGGCTGTCGCTCATACCTCTACTGGCGACTATGATGCTGCTTTAAGTGTTTATGAAAAGCTCGAAGGGATTATCGGATTGGATGAAAGGGTTTCTTTAGCAAAGCATCGTATTTACATGCATACCAGTCAATTTGATAATGCACATAGTGAAATTTACAGGCTCATTGAAGAATTTCCTGATAATGCTCAATATTATGGTATTCTTGCTGAATTTTATGGTTCTGTTGGTATGGTTAATGAAGCAATTGAGAGTTATGAAAAGCTATTTGAATTAGAGCCTGAAAACGGGATGGCTCAATTATCCATATCTGAGTTTTACATTACTTTTGGTCGGTTTGCGGATGCTGTTGACTATTTGAAGGCTGCCTTTATAAATCCCGGTCTGGATTTGATAGAAAAGATTGAAATATTTTCAGCAGTTATTCAGGAGCGTGAGCTAACTGGAAATTTTGCTCAGGAAATTGAAAAAGTAGGAATGATACTGTTGCAGGAATATTCTGATGAAAGTCTTGTTAAAGCAGTCCTCGCCGATTTTTACATAACAGTTGGTTCGTTTCATGAAGCTGAAATAATACTTTATGAGCTTTATGAGAATGAACCAGATAATCAGGTGTTTGCTGAACAATTGATTAGTATAATCAGCTATGAAGGTAAATATAAAGATGTTATTGAAATCGGAGAGCAAGTTATTGATAGCTTTCCTGACAGTTATATAATACAGTTTTTTCTCGGGGTTGCTTATTTAATGAAAAATGAAACTGATAAGGCAATAATTGTATTTGAAAAAACTGTAGAAAATAATGAGATTGACAATGAATTGAAAAGCATGGTATATTCCTATCTGGGTGATCTGTTTCATAGAATTGAGGATTACGACAAATCTGATATATATTTTAAAAAATCCTTAAATATAGATCCATATAATGTGGTAGCAAGAAATAACCATGCCTATTATTTGGCACTAAGGGAGGAACATCTGGAAAAAGCTCTTTCATACAGCCTCAAGACTATTGAGACGGAACCTGAAAATTCTTCTTTTCTCGACACTTATGCCTGGATACTTTATAAAAAAGGCCGGTATGAGGAATCACTGTTTTATATTGAGCTTGCATACGAAAAAAGTGGTTCAGAGAGTTATGAGATTGTAAAACATTATGGACAAATTTTAATTGAGCTTGAACGATTCGAAGAGGCCGGGTTCTTCTTAAACAAGGCAAGGGAACTTACAGAGGAGCATTATGAACTTGATAAGATTCTAAAGGATATGAACTATGAAATTGTCCATTAATATTGGTTATTGAAATTTTATGTTTGAAGGGTTAGATGTAAATGGTAGACTTAAATGCATGATAGGTAATATTTGTAAACTGATATTTAGTACTAAATATTTGGTGGTGCTTCTGGGTTCCATTTCTTTGTTTACGTTCGGTTGTAAAGTTTTACCACCAGTAGAAACCAGACTTAGAGAGTATAGGGGAATGGAAATTTTTGACAAGGTATTATCAAGGAACCATGGCATTAAAACATACTCGGCCCGGAGGGTAATGATTAATATTGTTGATGATGATCAGGTTATAAATGTCAGGGGAGGTGTCAGAATAAAAAAAGATTCGGTTATTATGATAAGTGTCGCTGCTTTTGCAGGTATTGAAGCTGCAAGGATCAAACTAACCCTCGATAGTGTTAGAATAATTGACCGGATTAACAATATTTATTTTGCCGGATCCTATGAGGACTCCCAAAGATTTATGCCGTTTCCGGTAAGCTTTGATTTTGTCCAGGGCTTTTTCTTTGCATCAGCATTTAATTTTATCGATGAGTTTGAAAATATGAGATCAGATGATCGGCTGTATAGTTTTGATGACGGAATATTGACAGTTCAGTTTACGACAAACTTTTTTAATACAGAAACTACCTATAATTATGACCTGGCTAGGATTTCACTTGATACTGACTTTATGCTTAGAAACATCGAATTACTATCAGATGATAGGAAAATATACGCAAAGCTTAATTATGATTCATATAGAAATTATAACGAATTCTATTTACCCGAAAATATTGAGATGCGTTATACTTCGCATAACCTGCCACTAATTGCTAAAGTCAGCCTTGGCAGGATTGAGATTAACGAGGATCTTACATTTCCCTTTTCTGTTCCTGGAAGGTATACAAAAATAATGAAGTAAAATTTTGTATGATACTTATCAAACTGATCGTTGTTATTTTACTTGTTCTGGTTTCAGCTTATGCTGAAGGACAGACAAAAGATGAACTCGAAAGGCAAAGGCGGGAAACCAGGCAGATTATTGAGAACACCACGAGACTACTTCAGCAGACCAGTGTTGACCGCCAAAGTGGACTTGAGAGACTCAATATTGTAAACAGAAGATTGCAATTACGACATAATCTTTTGGCGACGATTGAAGCCGAAATCAGATATCTTGATGATTCTATACTGGAGAGTGAAAATAAGATAAGTAAATTGGAAAAAGAGCTTACTGAAGCTCGGAAATCTTACGCGAATCTCATTAGGGTTGCTTACAGACACAGGTTTGCGCATCAGCGGTTGATGTTTATATTGTCAGCTGAAGATTTTAATCAGGCTTACAGAAGACTTAGATATTTACAACAATATGGACAGTCCAGACAAAAACAAATCGATAACATTCAGTCGCTAAAGGAAGATATTTTTATACAAATTGATGATTTGGAGGAGAGCCGTATCGAACAGGTTACTCTTTTGCAGCAGAAGCAGCGAGAAACAAATGTACTGAATAAGGAAAGAGATCAGCAAAACAGTATTGTCGATGAATTAAAGCATAGGGAAGAGCAACTTAGAGAGGAGCTTGTCAGACAGGAAAAGATAGCAAAGGCATTACAGGATGCTATAGAGGAGTTGCTGCAGGAAGAGGCAAGAATTGCTGCTGAGAAGCGGATATATGAACTGACTCCTGAAGAAACGATTATATCAAATGAATTTAGAGAAAACAAAGGTGGACTACCATGGCCGACAGAGAGAGGAGTTGTTACAGGATTTTTCGGAGAGCATCCGCACCCAGTTTTAAGGGGTATAAAAATTCAGAATAATGGCATAGATATCAGCACAGTCGAAAATGCCGAGGTTATGGTCTTGTTTGACGGTGTCGTCAGGCAGGTTCGTTATGTTCCAGGTTCGAATAATGTAGTGCTTGTCAGACACGGAAACTATCTCACGGTTTATGCTAATTTGTCGCACGTCTACGTCCGCGCGGGTGATCAGGTAAATAGAAGACAATTGATTGGACGTGTTTTTACAGACGGTGATGATTCAGAAAACAGTCTTTTGCATCTTGAAATCTGGGAAGAGAACCAGAAACTGGATCCAATGTTATGGCTTAGCCGCCAGTAATTAACCTCCTGATTACGTTTGATCTATAATATCAGAGTAACTGCTTTATTTTTATCTTCATAGGTGTTCCTATACGAAAGATAAAAAATCAGAAATTATTGTAACAATTTTGATATTTATTGAGTATAAAAAAATGATTGATCTATTTCTTATTGATTGATAATTATATTTAGAGGTGTTAAACCTTAAGAATAATTGATATTCAGGATATACTGAAAAGATAAATTTATTTTGTTTATATTGTTAAAGAATATTTTAAATCTGACCTTATATTAAAAAACGGGTTAAGACACTGCCTTTAAATGGAAAAAAGAATCAACATTTCTTCAAAGATTGAGAATCTAAGAGAGGTGGAGCGAATTATAGATGAAATTTCTGGTGAATATAAACTTGGATCAGAAGTTTATGGAAATATTATGATTGCAGCACTTGAAGCTGTAAATAATGCTATATCTCATGGAAATAAGCTCAACCCTGATAAGGATGTTGAGATTATTATAAAAATTACTGAAGGGTTGCTAAAAATCATTACGAGAGATAAAGGAAAAGGATTTGATTATGCCAACGTACCTGATCCTACGGCACCTGAGAATATTGAAAAAGTAAACGGCAGAGGAATTTTTTTAATGAAAATGCTTTCAGATGGGCTGGAGTTTCATGAAGAAGGACGTGTTTCTGAAATGAATTTTAATATCTAAAATTTGGCCATTACCCAAACTTCATTTGGCATAAGTTTTACCTACAGAAATTTTAATTCCCTTAAAGGCTGGTTGAACAGCATAATTGAGAATCATAAACTGAAAACCGGTGAAATCACAATTGTGTTTGCTTCTGACGAATATCTTTTATCGCTGAACCGTGAATTTCTCAACCATGATTACTATACGGATGTGTTGACATTTAACTACTCAGCATTACCTGAAATAAGTGGTGATATACTGATAAGCATTGAAAGAGTAAAGGATAATGCAAAGCAATATAAGAAAAAATATTACCAGGAGCTTGATCGAGTTATTTTACATGGAATTCTGCATCTTTTAGGTTATGAAGACTCATCAGCTAAGACTTTACAGGAAATGAGAAAAACCGAAGATACCTACCTTGCAATCAGATAGAGCTGGTTATTACACTGTAAACAGGCTGAAAAAATATTATATTTGTAGATAAGTTTCTATTTATATCCGAATATAATTGTTTTATCAGGATTATTATAAAAAATTTTATGTACGATGTTATCGTTGTTGGCGGTGGACATGCCGGATGTGAGGCAGCATCATCTGCCGCTAACCTTGGCAGTCGGGTACTACTTATAACTATGGATATTAGTAAGATAGCCCAGATGAGTTGTAATCCGGCAATAGGGGGCATTGCAAAAGGACAGATAGTCAGGGAGATAGATGCTATTGGTGGTTATACCGGCGTTGTTACTGATAAAAGTACAATCCAGTTCAGAATGCTCAATAAAAGCAAAGGTCCAGCGATGTGGAGTCCACGAGCCCAGTGTGACAGAATGATGTTTTCTGCCTCCTGGCGAAAAATTCTCGAATCCAATCCAAATATTGATTTCTGGCAGGATATTGTAACAGAACTGATTATTAAAGGAGAAAGAGTTTATGGTGTCAGAACGAAAATTGGAAAAGAAATTTTCGGAACATCTGTTATATTAACAAACGGAACATTTTTTAACGGAGTAATTCACATCGGTAAGGTTAAGATGGAAGCCGGCAGGGCATCAGAACCTTCCTCAAAAGGAATTAGTGAGCAATTGGTCGATTTAGGATTCACTGCAGGCAGGATGAAAACAGGAACACCCCCAAGAATCGATGGGCGATCTGTTGACTTCAGCAAAACAATCAGACAGGAAGGGGATACGGATCCAGGTAAGTTTTCTTTTTTGAGTCATAATTACAGAGTAAAAGATCAATTACCCTGTTTTATTACATACACAAATTCAGAGGTGCATAATATATTATCGGGTGGTTTCAGTGACAGTCCCCTTTTTTCCGGGCGAATAAAGGGAACAGGACCACGTTACTGTCCGAGCATCGAAGATAAGATTGTAACCTTTTCAAACAGGGATTGTCACCAGCTTTTTCTTGAACCTGAAGGACGTAATACGGTTGAGTACTATTTAAATGGGTTTTCAACATCACTCGATCATGATATCCAGATAAAGGCCCTAAAGATGGTGCCAGGTTTGGAAAATGTTCGGGTTTTCAGGGCCGGATATGCAATTGAGTACGATTATTTTCCACCAACACAACTTAAATATACGCTTGAGACAAAGCTTATTGAAAATTTATACTTCGCCGGGCAGATTAATGGTACTACAGGTTATGAGGAGGCTGCTGCACAAGGACTGATAGCAGGGATTAACTCACATATGAAAAATAATAATAAACCAGAATTTGTACCGGGTAGAGAGGACGCATATATAGGAGTACTTATCGATGATCTCATATTAAAAGGAGTTGATGAACCATACAGAATGTTTACATCCAGAGCTGAATTCCGGCTATTGTTGAGACAGGACAATGCTGACGAGAGGCTTACTTTGCGATCAAACGACATCGGGCTCGCATCAGATAGTCGCGTTTCAATCTTTAGGTCAAAAACCCGGAAAATTGAAGAAGTTACTCAATTTATAAGGAAATATAGTGTTTCTCCTGATTTGATCAATTCAATTTTAGAAAAGAATCGCACTACCCCAATACGACAAAAGGTTAAACTTTCTGAAATACTTTTACGACCACAGATCTCAATACATGATCTGATTGATGTTGTTCCCGAGCTAAGAGCATTATGTTTACCATTAGATGATTTGATCATTGAAGTACTTGAAAGTGTGCAAATTAATTTTAAATACCAGGGTTATCTTGCGAGGGAAAGATTAATTGCAGATAAAATAAAGAGGCTTGAAAATATTGAGATTAGCTCCGATTATGATTATGAGAAGCTGAAAGCTATTTCTACGGAAGGTCGTCAGAAATTGAAAAAGATCAAACCTCTGACAATAGGGCAGGCCTCAAGAATAAGTGGCGTCTCTCCATCTGATATAAATGTTTTACTGGTGCATATGGGGCGATGAAAAAATGTTCCACGTGGAACAAAAGCTACTGCATATTTTGCTCCATCATTTGAATGTTCCACGTGGAACATTTTTATCCGAATAAGACAGGTTGTTTAGGTTCGTAGAATTTAATTATATTTTGCTGGTAATTTGTATTTTATTTTTTCAAAAGGATGAACCCCCCTGTTTTATTGATGTCTTTTATAGTTTTACGGTAAAATGGTGATTCATTAATTAATTATTTATACTGATGCCGCCTGTTATCAAAGGAAATGTTGTTGATGTTTTCAGGAAGAGGATTTACCCTGCTGAAATTAGTATTACAAAGGGTAGGATTGGAAAAATAGTTGAAGTCAGAAATAGATTTCCTGATTATATTCTGCCGGGATTTATAGATTCGCATATACATATCGAAAGTTCGATGCTTTCACCTTCGGGGTTCGCAAGGTTTGCTGTAAGGCACGGTACAGTTGCTGTGGTTGCTGATCCTCATGAAATTGCAAATGTTGCTGGCATCGATGGGATTGATTATATGATAGAGGATGGTAAAGCTGTTCCCTTGAAATATTTTTTTGGAGCTCCTTCCTGTGTCCCTGCTACAGATTTTGACAACTCGGGTGCGCGACTTGATTCTAAAGATGTCAGGGACCTTTTGAAGAGAGGTGATATTTATTTTCTTTCAGAAATGATGAACTTTCCTGGTGTTATCAATGGAGATAGCAGCGTTATGGAAAAAATTATTTCTGCTCAGAAGCTAAAGAAACCTGTAGACGGGCATGCCCCGGGCCTTACCGGGGAGGACCTGAAAAAATACATAGGAGCCGGGATAACAACTGATCATGAATGCCTGACATTGGAAGAGGCAGAAGAAAAAATAAGGGCTGGAATGAAAATCCAGATTAGGGAGGGAAGCGCGGCCAGAAGTTTTGATCTTTTCTGTGGATTGATTGACAGGTTCCCTGAGTCTGTCATGCTTTGCTCGGATGATATGCATCCGGATGATCTTGTTGAGGGATATATAAACAAAATGCTCGCGAAAGGTGTAAAAAACGGAATAAGCATTTATAATCTTGTCAGGGCCGCGACTGTTAATCCTGTATTGCACTATAGCCTTCCTGTAGGTATGTTAAGGGAGGGAGACTACGCAGATTTGGTTATAGTTAAGGATCTTCAATCTTTTGAGGTTTCTGAAACACTTATTAATGGTAAAGCGGTGTACCGGAAAGGGAGTGCTTATTTTCACAGTGGGAAAAAGAGATTCGGAAAAATATTCCCAATAAGGCATATAAAACCTCAGGAAATTGAAACTATTGCCAGAGGAAAAAAGATCAGAATAATTGAAGTCAGGGATGGTGAATTATACACAGTAGAAAAAATAGATTTTGCTACAATTAGAGACGGTTTTGCTGTTGCGGATCCTGAAAGGGATATTTGTAAAATTGTTGTAGTCAATAAATATCAGCATAAACCTGTCTCGAAGGGATTTATTGTCGGCTTTGGATTAATAGAAGGAGCGATTGCCAGTTCAGTTGCACATGACAGTCATAATATTGTTGCAGTTGGAACTGATGACACTCTAATTGCTGAGGCTGTTAACACTGTTCTTGACATGGGTGGCGGGCTTACTGCTATTTCATCAGGAAAGAAATTGAAATTAAAGCTTGAAATCGCGGGGCTGATGACAAATCAGGAGGGTGATTCAATAGCGCGCAAATACAAAGAACTTGATGAATTTGCCAAAGAAATAGGATCAAGACTAACAGCGCCCTTTATGAGTTTATCATTTATGTCATTGCTGGTTATCCCTGAATTGAAAATCAGTGACAAGGGGCTGTTTGATGTTAATAAGTTTTCTTTTACATCAATGTTTGTTGAATAATTTTCAGGATTTTATCGTGGATGTTATTATTAGAAATAGAATTCGGGAATATGTAAAGACTTTGCCTTCGCTGGCAGGTGTTTATTTATTCAGGGACAGCGGAAACAAGGTAATATACGTAGGTAAAGCGAAGAATCTAAAAAAAAGGGTTAGCTCCTATTTTTCAAAAAGAAAATTTGATAATAATAAACTCAGAGTTCTGGTCAGACAGGTGAGGCAGGTGGATCATATCGTTGTTGAATCTGAATCTGATGCACTACTTCTTGAGAATAACCTTATCAAAGAGTACAGTCCCCGTTATAATGTTCTTTTGAAAGATGATAAGTCTTTTCCCTATATATGTATTAAAAGGGAGCCTTTCCCAAGGGTATTTTCAACAAGGAATCCGGTAAAAGACGGCTCGTCCTATTTTGGGCCATATACTTCAGTTTATATGGTAAGAACTATATTGGATCTCATTACTCAACTATATCCCCTGCGAAACTGTAGTTACCACCTCACTAATGAAAATATAAATTCCGGAAAATTCAAGGTGTGTCTTGAGTACCATATTGGTAATTGTAAAGGTCCTTGCGTTGGCAAGCAAAAACCAGAGGATTACGAAAATAATATTAAACAGATAAAGAAGATACTCACGGGAAATATCCGGGGAGTTCAGGATTTTCTGAGAGAACGGATGAAATCACAGGCAGATGCATTTGAATATGAAGAAGCCCAGAAAACAAAAGAAAAACTTGAATCCCTTGAGAAGTATCAAAGTAAATCTACGATTGTAAATCCATCAATACGTGACCTTGATATATTTTCATTTGTCGATAATCCAAAATATGCTGTTTCAAACTATATAAAAGTCGTAAATGGTGCTGTAGTTCAGTCGCAAACCATGGAGATGAAAAAAGTGATGGCTGAAGATAAAACTGATCTTCTTGCTATGGTTATTGCTGAAATACGTAACAGGGAATTTACTTTTTCAAATGAAGTTGTAGTTCCTTTCCAGCCAGAAATTGATCTTCCCGGAGTAAAATTTGTGACTCCCGTAAAGGGTGATAAAAAAAGGCTAATAGATCTATCTACCAGAAATGCATTATATTACTTAAAAGAAAAAGAAAGAAACCTTTCAGCAGGGAAATTGGCTAACAAATCGAAACGTATTCTGGAAAAGGCGATGACTGACCTTAGAGTTGAAAGCATACCTTATCATATTGAATGTTTTGATAATTCGAATATCCAGGGAACAAACCCTGTTTCAGCATGTGTTGTTTTCAGGAATGCTCTGCCAAGTAAAAAGGAGTACCGGCATTACAATATTCGCAGTGTGACAGGCCCGGATGATTATTCATCGATGAAAGAGGTTATTATCCGGAGGTACAGGCGTATGCTGGATGAAAAGCGTTCTTTGCCGCAATTAATTGTTGTAGATGGAGGCAAGGGCCAGCTGGGTGCTGCTGTCAATGCTATCTCTGAACTGGGGTTAATTCAGGATATCAGAATAATTGCAATTGCAAAAAGACTTGAAGAGATCTTTTTCCCGGGTGATCCTGTACCCTTATATCTGGATAAGACTTCCGAAACCCTTCGTTTGATACAGCATTTGAGAAATGAGGCGCACCGTTTCAGCCTGATGTTTCACAGGCAGAAACGTTCATCAGGATTTGCCAGATCTGTACTTTTAGCTGTTCCCGGAATTGGAAATAAAACTATTGAGAGGCTTTATTCTAACTTTAAGAGCTATGATAGGATAAGAGATGCTGGTTTTGAAGAGCTGTCATCGGTTATTGGAAGCACCAGGGCAAAGTCTCTGAAAGACTTTTTTCACCGTAAAAACCAGAATGAATTATAGAACATTTCTTTTTACGCAGAATATTAAGATTATAGCAATTTCAGATAAATAAATACTTTATGGTATAGGCTTTATGAACCTAAAATTCAGCTTGATAGTGTCATATTGAAAATTACCTGTTCCTGTCAGTTATATAATCTGCAAGGGCTGTTAAAGATCTTTTAGCCTCATTATCAGGGAATACGGAGAGACATTCAATTGCCTTTTCCTTATGTTCATGCATTTTTCCGTTTGCATATTCAAGACCTTTATTGCTTACTACGAAGTCAATAACTTTTTTTATTCTGGCCGAATTGTTGTCATTCCTTTTAATCAAACCAAGGATCTCTCTTTTTTTTACTGCTGAGGCATTTGAAAGCGCATAAATAAGAGGCAGCGTGATCTTTTTTTCTTTTATGTCGTTGGCAATTGGCTTCCCAATTAACCCTTTCTTTTGATAATCAAATATATCGTCTTTAATCTGGAATGCTATTCCTGCATGTTCTGCATACTTTTTTAATTTTTCGATTCTTGAGTCATCTGCACTTACAGATGCTGCCCCGGAACCTGCACATGCGATCATGAGTGTTGCAGTTTTTTTCCGGATAATGTCAAAATACTCCTCTTCTGTAATATTTAACTTTCTGGATTTCTGAATTTGAAATAGTTCTCCCTCACTCATTTCTTTAACTGCTTCAGATACTATTTCAAGTAATTTATATTCTTTTTCAGCAACTGCCAGAAGAAGACCCCTCGATAAAAGGTAATCGCCTACAAGTACGGCTATTTTGGTTTTCCATATTGCATAAAGGGAAAAGAAACCTCTTCTTTGGTATGAATCATCCACAACGTCATCGTGTATGAGTGTTGCTGTATGAAGCAACTCAATTAATGCTGCTGCTGTAAAGGTTGAGCGTGTGGGCTTCCCTATTATTTTAGAAGACAGGAATACCAGGACAGGTCTGAGCTGCTTGCCTTTTCTTCTTAGAATATAATTTGTTATATGGTCTAATAATGGCACTTTTGTTTTAATGGATGATTTGAAGTAGGATTCAAATTCCTGCATTTCATTATTTATGGGTGCTTTTATTGAGCTCAGGCTGGCCATTAGACATAGTTTGGTGTAAAAATAGTAATTTATACAGATATAATTCGAGCAACTGGCAATGTAGTCGAAGCATGTTGCAGTCTGATAATTGTCATGGTTTCATTTATGATGTATTTATATATTTGTATAATAGTAAAGTTATCTGGCAGTTTACATTTACCTGTAATATATATGAAATTGAGCGGATTGAATATTGAGCATCTCGAAAATGCTGCTAATATGCTAAAAGCTATTGCTCATCCTATGAGAATAGCCATTATTGGATTTCTTGAGGGGGGGAAGAAATTAACCGTTACTCAAATACATGAATTGCTAAATATAGAGCAGTCAACTACTTCTCATCACCTTGGTATTCTCAAAGACAAGGGAGTACTATTATCAAAAAGAGAAGGCAAAAATACCTTTTATTTTCTCAGGCACAACAATCTGACTCAGATTGTTGATTGCATCAACAAGTGTTGTGATTAATCATCATTACACGCACGGGGTTAATTAAAATTTCATAGATCCTGCCAGGATCGAGTTATAAATCTGCCTGTTTTTCAAAATCTCAATTGCTTTTTCAATATAGGGATCTCCTGCCAGAGAGGCTTCAATTCTCCCCTTTTGGTAATAGTATCTGCTTGCAATTTCTTCCCTGAGAAGAGCTTTTATATCATCTTTGTATGTCTCGAGATCATTTTTCTTATCATAACGGATTCTTTCTTCAAGCTCTTGAAAAAGGTCGCTTGAAAGATCATAATATTGCTCCAGTTTTGCAGCACTGATAAGTTTTTTAAGACTGGCTTCAGTTTGTGTTTGATAATCAAAATCAACATCTTCAAGGTAATCTATAAATCCCTTGTATTCCACTTCACTGATATGAAAAGATGAAACAGGTGGTATTTCAGAATTATTTGCCGCGTAATGAGTTGCGTAATTAAAAATATGATTGCGGGTATAAAGATTAAATACAACCGGAGAAGCTCTTTTTTCTTTTATCTCAATATCGGGCATTATACCACCGCCGTCGTATACTATCCTCCCACCCTTTGTTCTGAATTCATTGATCAGGGAATCAGGCATATATGAATTGGCACTGTCATTTGAGAAATCCATTGCCTGGATAGATCTGCCGCTTGGCGTGTAGTATTTTGCGGTGGTTATTTTAAGTTGGGCATTGTAGCTGAGCTGGCGTGTAGTTTGGATGAGACCCTTACCAAAAGTCCTCTGTCCTATTAATACTCCTCTGTCGAGATCCTGAAATGCCCCTGCAACTATTTCCGAGGCTGATGCTGAACTATTCCCAACCAGAACTACCACAGGAATATCAGGATCAAGGGGTTTATTTCTGGCTCTGTAAGTATTATCCCACTGTTTCAGTTTCCCCCTGGTACTTACTATATCCTCACCTTTGTCAACAAAAAGGTTGGTAATATTTACCGCTTCCATAAGCAATCCACCAGGATTACCCCTTACATCAAGAATTACTGATTTAATACCATGCGACCTTTCCAGGTATTTCATGGCATCCCTGACCTCTTGATGAGCATTTTCAGTAAATCCATTGAACTGGATATATCCGATCTGGTCTGCAACAGTCCCGTACCAGGCTACATTGTCTATTTTGACTTCCACTCTTGTTATAGACTTGGTTATCGGATCAGGCTCGTTATTACGTTGAATAGTGATATTGATCCTGCTTTGGGGCGGACCTTTGAGTAATTCACTGATTTCATTCCCCAAAAGACCTTTTGTTGATTTCCCCCCGATTCCGGTAATGATATCTCCGGCGCGAAGGCCTGCCTTATGGGCAGGGTAGTTTTCATAGGGTTCAATTATCATTACGTAATCATCTACCTGGCGAATCAAAGCACCTATTCCTCCGTACCTGCCGGTTGTCATTGTAGCATAATTTTCTTTCTCCGATTCAGGTATATAGGTTGTATACGGATCAAGTCCGCTGAGTAAACCATCTATCGCATTTTCTATAAGTTCTTGCGGTTCCGTTTCATCAACATAAAAAAGGCTGATTTCCCTTATCATTGAGAAAAAAATATCCATATTTCGTGCAAGCTGGAAATCCCTTTTGGACGAAATATTAGTGAATCCATAGGTCAGCATAATTAAGCACGAAGAAGACACTAATAAAATGGTACCGGTATTTTTGAATTTTCCAAAGAATTTATGCATGATTTGGCAAATTTTGGCTGGGGCTGTTATTTTTAGTAATGATATTCAGAATACAAATATATATGAAATTTTTTCAGCTTAAGTTACACACAGACAAGATGAAAATATTTCATCTACACTTGAGACGTTGAAGTTGACTAAAATGCAGAAACTATTGTATATTTTTACATAAATCTGCATTTTGCCATGGAAACTTCAATTTCAGCAACAAATTGCCAGATTAGGCAGTTTTACAATTGCGGGAGTCGATCCTGCCTGCAATTTTGAAATATTTTATCCGTTATATTAAAATATTATATTTATGACTGGTTAGCTGTCTGATCCTGATCTGAAGCGAATTATACAGGAATTTATATTTTTATCAAGTTCCAATTAAATTATGAAATTATGGACGCCTCACAATCAAATCGGAGGAAGTTTTGCTTGAAGCTTGCATCTTTATCTATTGCCGGTTTGCTGCCCGTACCCTCTTTAGCTGCGTGTTTTTCTGATTCTTCAACGCGGCAAAGTAAACTATCCCATGAAAATATGTCTGAAACTCCTGATATGTCTTCCGGTGATTTTGAACCTGGTTACCTGAAACTTCATCGTACAGGTGAATTAAAAGCCAGGGCTGAAGTTATGTGGGATATGATGAGCGCCTGCAGGCTTTGCCCTCGTGAATGCGAAAATGACAGGATACGCGGACAAAAGGGTGATTACTGCAGCGCAACTTCACAATTACGTGTAGCTTCCTACAATCCGCATTTTGGTGAAGAAAGACCCCTGGTTGGAAGGAGCGGTTCAGGTACTGTTTTTTTCTCTCATTGTGCAATGTTGTGTGTCTTCTGCATTAATTGGGAAATCAGCCAGGGTGGAGCCGGCCGCAATTATAGCATAAAACAGTTGAGTGATATGATGCTCAGTCTTCAAAGGATGGGATGTCATAACATTAATGTAGTTACACCTACTCATTATGCCCCCCACATTCTGCTTGCGCTCGATGAGGCTGCTTCCCGGGGCCTGAAACTTCCGGTAGCATACAATACCAGTGGATGGGAGCGGCTGGAGATACTTCATCTCCTTGAAGGGATTATTGATATTTATCTTGCTGATTTCAAGTATTTTGACTCCGATATGGCGAATAAGTATTCACCAGGTGCTGATACCTATCCGGAGATTACAAAAAAAGCCATTGTTGAGATGAACCGTCAGGTAGGGATCGCCGATCCACGTGCCAACAGGGGAATACTTCAAAGAGGTTTAATAATAAGGCATCTTGTTATGCCGAATAATGTTGGCGGAACAGGAGACTTGTTGCGGTGGATTGCAGAAAACCTTCCTAAAGAGACCTATCTAAATATCATGTCCCAGTACAGGCCTATGTTCAACGCGCATGATTACCCGGATATTTCGCGCAGACTGACTGTCAGGGAATACCGTGATGCAGTTGCTGCAGCCCGTAACGCAGGCCTTACAAATCTGGACATACAGGGAGGTTAGATTTTTCCTGATTTGAAGTAATTAAAATCCTGTTAATATTAAGGTTCAATTCTATTCTTAGATGATCATTGTAAAAGAGGCCTGTCCACATGATGTGGAAATGATTTCGTTGTTCCAGCAAAAGATGGCCCTGGAAAGCGAAAATCTGAAACTTGATGCCGATACTGTAAGGCGGGGGGTTAGTGCGGTATTTACCGAACCTTTAAAAGGCCGCTATTATGTTGCTGAAATTGATGGTAAGATTACCGGGTCTCTCCTTACTACCTATGAGTGGAGCGACTGGAGAAACGGCATGATATTGTGGATCCAATCGGTGTATATTGTACCACAATACCGTAAAAAAGGAGTATTCAGGCACTTATACCGACATATCAGGAATATGGTTGATGATAATCCTGATCTGCACGGCATTCGCCTGTATGTTGACAGGGCAAATAAAAGGGCTATTAATGTTTACAGCCGGTTTGGACTGAATGGGAACCATTACCAACTGTTTGAATGGATGAAACACCCGTGAGACTATGCTCGTCAGCTGGATCATAGCAGGTGTGCTCAGCGTCCTCTATCTTACCTGGATAGGTTTATTCTATTACGGATGGGCCAGAATTCCTGCCCGGTCATCTGAAGGTTTCAGGGTGAAAACAGCTGTTTCAGTAATTCTTCCGGCCAGGAATGAAGAATGTGAAATCTCTGACATTCTGAATGATCTGGCTGGTCAGGATTACCCTAAAGAACTGCTTGAGGTTATCGTTGTCGATGACCATTCATCTGATCTTACCGCTGATATTGTCAGTGATTTTATTAAAGATTGCGCTAATATCCGGTTAATCAGGCTTGATAATGGTATAACCGGGAAAAAGCAGGCTTTA
Organism: Bacteroidales bacterium; assembly: GCA_007134675.1. GTDB lineage: Bacteria > Bacteroidota > Bacteroidia > Bacteroidales > PUMT01 > PXAP01. The sequence continues at coordinate 2,553 of SLKJ01000010.1, read as the reverse complement.
CTGAAAGGTCTCACAGAAGCAAATTTCTCTCTTATACTTACCACTGATGCAGATTGCAGACTTTCTGCCCTTTGGGTAAGGAGCATGGTTGAATGCTTCGAAGAAACCAATGCTGACCTTATTGCCGGGTCTGTATTGATAAAGGCCGCACCCGGGTTTTTCAACAAATTTCAGAGGCTTGAGCTCTTCAGCCTCCTGGGTTCAACTGCCGGGTCACTTAGTACAGGCAACCCTGTCATGTGCAGTGCTGCCAATATGGGTTTCCGTAAAGAGTCTTTTATAAAAGCTTACAATCACTACAATGAAAATGTGATATCAGGCGATGATGTATTTATGCTTCATGCAATGTACAAAGCAGGTATGAGAAAAATGATTTTTCTTAAGAACCGTGATGCAGCTGTTATAACAAAGTCCATGAACAGTCTGAGGTCATTCTTAAGCCAGAGAAAGCGCTGGGCCTCTAAAAGCCGTCATTACAAAACCGGGGCATCAGTTTTTACATCATTATTGGTTTTTTTTATCAATCTTACTGCTATTTTATGCCTGCTATTCGCTTTATTCAACATGTCTTTTTTATTGATAGCTCTATTTATATTCATTTCCAAATCCCTGGTTGATTTTCCGTTTCTTTATTCTGTTACCGGTTATTTTGGTCAAAGAAAGCTGATGAGGTATTTTCCCGCAATACAGGGGATTTATTTTTTTTATATTAGCTTTACTGCGATATCAGCTTTCACCCGGGCATCACAATGGAAAGGGAGATTGACAGAAAGCTGAAATTATTTGCACACGTTAAATTATTATTTTAAATGTGTTTGTTTAATCAGCTGATATTTAAAACTCAATTATTAATAAAAAACTATAATTATGGTTACCAGATCCTTAGTTCTTAAAATTATTTGCATTATGATGCTGCTTTCATTTTTTAATTCATGCCGTGAAATTGAGACTACCCGGTTTACAGGTGAGCCAGGTGAGGTTAAGCTAATTACCCTTGCCCCCGGGCATTTTCATGCTTATCTTGTCCAGAAGGACATGTACGAGCAGGTCGATCCTACTGTACATGTATACGCTCCTGAGGGGCCTGAAGTTGAAAATCACCTTGCTATGATCGAAAGTTACAATCAGCGTGAGGAAAACCCAACTTCATGGAATCAGGTGGTTTATACCGGTGATGATTATCTGGAAAGAATGATTTCAGAGAGGAAGGGTAATGTTGTTGTCCTTGCCGGAAATAACCGCAGAAAAACTACTTATATCAAAAGAGTGGTTGACGAGGGATTTAATGTTCTCTCAGACAAGCCGATGGCAATTAACCCGGAAAATTTTGAACTTCTCAGGGAGGCGTTTGAATCAGCAGAAAGAAATAATGTTCTTCTTTATGACATTATGACTGAAAGATACGAGATTACAAGCATTCTTCAAAAGGAAATAATGAACCTGCCTGCAATTTTCGGACAACTGGAGACAGGGAGTCCTGATGACCCTGCTGTTATAAAAGAAAGTGTACATTACTTTTTTAAATATGTTTCAGGGCAGATATTACGTCGGCCTCCCTGGTATTTTGACGTAAGGCAGCAAGGTGAGGGAATAGTTGACGTTACAACGCATCTGGTTGACCTTATTCAATGGTCGTGTTTCCCTGAAAAGGTAATAAATTACGAAACTGATATCGAAATGATCTCAGCAAGCAGATGGCCTACTCCTATAACCGAGAGTCAGTTTGAAAGTATTACCCGTACCACCGGGTTTCCTTCCTACCTGAATGATTATATTGAACATGATACTGTTATCAATGTTTATGCAAATGGTGAAATGAACTACAGCCTGAATGGTATACATGCCAGGGTAATTGTAAAATGGGGTTATCGTGCGCCTGAAGGAGCTGGCGACACACATTATTCACTTACTCGCGGAACTAATGCCAGACTGATAATACGCCAGGGTGAGGAACAGAATTTCAAACCGGTGCTTTATATTGAGCCCTCTGATCCGGCAAATATTGATGATTTTGAAAAGGTGCTATTGCGTGAATTTCAAAAAATAGGGGAGAATTATCCCGGTGTTGAGTTGAAAAAGCTTGAGGGTTCATGGGAAGTAAATGTACCTGATGTTTATGATGTCGGTCATGAGGCGCATTTCGCCCAGGTTACTGAAAAGTATCTTCAGTTTCTTATAGATGGCAGGATGCCTGAGTGGGAGGTGCCGAATATGATATCAAAATACTATACCACAACAAAAGCGCTTGAGATGGCTAAAGAATCTGAGTGAAGAAAAACAGTTACATTATATAAAAAAGGGCCTTTAAAAATCAGTTCTTTTTCAGAAAATCCTTGTTTACATCCAGTTTTAGGGGATTAATTTCCTCTCCCCAGTAAACAGTGGTATGGGGGAAGGGTATTTCTATATTCTGCTGATCGAAGGCCTTTTTCAGCCTTCTCCGGTATTCCCTTCCCGTGCTCCACTGCTGGATGGGTTTGGTTTTTATCCGCGCCCTGATAACCAGGGCACTGTCTCCGAAATCATCAAGTCCCATTACTTCAATGGGCTCTA
>SLKJ01000130.1 GCA_007134675.1 Bacteroidales bacterium | reverse complement strand
TTAAATGGTACTGGTGGAGGTTCAACGGTTACGGATATTTCTGGGGTATGGTGTCGGGGCTGCTTGCTGCCATGATCGTCCCCTTCTTTTTCCCCGGTGTGCTTCATCTGTATCTTTTCCCTGTATTCCTTACCATATCAGTGGCGGGATGTATTGCCGGCACCTATGCATATCCTCCCACCGATGAAAGAGTTCTGATCAGTTTCTACAAAAATGTCCGGCCCTGGGGCTTCTGGCAACCGGTTCACGAAAAACTGATTGCCGGAGATCCCGGCTTTCAAAGGAATAAAAATTTCGCAAGGGATATGGTCAACATTGTTGTAGCTGCCACAGCCCAGATTTTTCTGGTACTGCTGCCCTTTTACATCATACTGGGCAGATACCGGTGGCTTGGAGTTGTGGTTCTGGGATTGGTTGCCTGTGGTTTGTTCCTTAAAAGGTTCTGGTATGACCATATGGACAGGGAGGAGAAATTGTACAAATGACACAAAGTTGCATAAATGAGTAAAAGTAACTTACTTTGAATGATTTTTATTATGACTTATGCATGCCACAGAATTTGACAGACAGGTTGATCACCTTTTTAAAAAACATAAAGATCTTATAGAAAGGAAAAACAGTCCCGTTGACGATTATAACGGTATTTTTACCCGCTATGCCTGCCCGGTTCTTACCGCTGGACACACCCCTGTTTTCTGGCGCTATGATCTTGATCCTGCCACCAATCCCCTTCTCATTCAGCGCATTGGTATAAACAGTGTTTTTAATCCGGGCGCCATCGAACTGGATGGTAAAGTGCTCCTTGTCACCAGGGTGGAGGGGTATGACCGCAAATCATTTTTTGCCGTGGCGGAAAGTGATGACGGTATAAGCGGCTTCAGGTTCTGGGACAGGCCCGTCACTATGCCGCAGACTTCTGATCCTGAGACAAACGCTTATGACATGCGGCTTATTCGCCACGAAGATGGTTGGATTTACGGACTGTTCTGTGCAGAGAGGAGCGATCCTGCTGCGCCTCCGGGAGACACTGTTTCGGCAATTGCATCCTGCGGTATATCACGTACAAGGGACCTGAGGATATGGGAAAGACTACCGGATCTGAAGACCATCTCACCCCAGCAGAGGAATGTTGTTCTTCACCCGGAGTTTGTGGATGGTAAATATGGCTTGTATACCAGGCCACAGGATTCATTTATTGATGCGGGATCGGGGGGGGGAATAGGCTGGGCTCTTACCGATTCAATGGAGAGGGCGGAGATAACCGGTGAAAAAATTGTTGATGGCAGGGTTTATCATACAATAAAAGAGGCAAAGAACGGACAGGGGCCTGCACCGCTCAAAACTGAAAAGGGATGGCTTCATCTGGCCCACGGGGTCAGGAAGTGCGCCTCAGGTTTACGTTATGTGCTTTATCTTTTCATGACCGACCTCAAAGACCCTTCAAAGGTTATTCACCGTCCGGGGGGGTATTTTCTCGCGCCCAGGGGAAAAGAAAGGACCGGTGATGTTTCTAACGTGTTATTCTGTAACGGCTGGGTAATGAGACCCGGAGGTGAGGTGCTGATCTATTATGCCTCATCTGACACCCATACTCATGTAGCCGTCTCTCATATTGACCGTCTTGTTGATTATGCGGTCAATACTCCGGAGGACAGGCTCAAATCCTGCAGCAGTGTCGAAACAATTAACTCCCTCATTGATAAAAATTTGAAATTCATTCGTGACAAAGTCTGAGACCTGCAGTAAATGTGTATTAATCTGATGGTCAAAAAATGTTGTCATTTGATGTCAGTTGTATTGTTTTTTTCATAATTTTACGAGGATAAACAAATTGGTTATTAGTAAATACCATAATGTTTCTATTTCAAGCTTAAATATCCAATAAACCACAAAAATTACTATTATGAAAAGAATCACTTATTTACTTGGATTTATGCTTCTCGCTTGCTTTATGGCAGCCGGCATTATATCATGCGAGGTTCCGGAGGAGGATAAATTTATCGGGATACAACTCTGGTCAGTTCGCGGCGATATGACCGCAGATCCTGAGGGCACTCTCAGGGAACTTGGAGAGATGGGTTATAGCTATATTGAAGCTGCAGGCTATCAGAACGGACAATTTTACGGGATGGATCCCATTGATTTCAGGTCACTTGTCGAAGCTAACGGCATGGAGTTCCTCAGCTCACACGTCGGTCGGGCACTTCCGGATGAAGAGGAATGGGACGAGACCATGGAGTGGTGGTCAACCGCAATTGATGCACATGCCAGGGCAGAGGTTCCTTACATGATTCAGCCTTTCATGCCGAGGTCTGCCTTTGAAGATCTTGAAATACTTCAGCAATGGGCTGACTATTTCAATACTATTGGCCAGATGTCCAGAGAAAAGGGTGTCAGTTTCGGATTCCACAACCACGCAATTGAGTTTACAGAGGTAGAGGGTATCGTTGCTTATGATTTCCTGCTTGATAACACTGATCCTGAACTTGTATTTTTTCAGCTTGATCTTTTCTGGATAGATGAAGGTGGTGCTGATCCGGTAGACTATTTCCGCAGGTATCCAGGCCGTTTTCTGATGTATCACGTAAAGGACGAGCAGGAGGTTGGTGCAAGCGGCAGGATGGACTTCAGGCCCGCCTATGAGAATGCCGAACTGGCAGGTATGAGATATCATATTGTTGAGGTTGAAGATTACAATTATGAACCGCTTGAAAGTGTCAGGATCAGCCTTGAATATCTTATTAATGCGGATTATGTTTTGCCTGACTACAGGTAATTTATAGAGACTCTTCAGTGTCTTAATTTTATATCAGGCATTCTCCCTGACACAGGTCCGGGGAAATGCCTGATTTATTATACTGTTCCCATCCTTTTCTGCAACAGTTTGGCTGATTACCGATAGTAATCCCTCTTGATGGTCAGGGGGCTATTGAAGTTGGTAGCCGATTCATTTGCATTCCTCTTCTATTTTTTGTAATTTTGTGGTTTACAAACTGATTAATGGTAATTCTCCTGCCTTTCAGTAAGCAAGCTTTAATTCGAAAAGATATTTTTTATGCTAAATTTTAAGATCTTCAATTCATCCGATTCAATAACGGATCAGGAACGATCAGATATTATTGATTTTCTTCATACACATCTTGATCAGTTTCGGGATACCAAAGAAGCTATTGGTAAATGCATTGCCTATGCACTCAGTGAATCACCCGGTCCGGGCGGTTTTGTTCTGCAGGGTAAGCTCGACGGGGAAACTGTTGGAGTTGTGGTTATAAACAAGACCGGTATGGAGGGATATATCCCTGAGAATATTCTTGTCTATATTGCCGTAGACCAGAAATTCAGAGGGAAAGGATATGGTAAGGACCTTATGAACAAGGCTATTGAGCTTTCAGAGGGTGATGTCAAGCTTCATGTGGAACATGATAACCCGGCCAGGTTTCTTTACCAGAAACTCGGGTTTACAAACAAGTATATGGAAATGAGGCTTATAAAAAACAAATAGTAAAAATCTTTCTTTTTACTGGATATGAGCCTGTTTCCGGATAGAGAACTGTTGGTTAATCTGAGAAAGGAATTGCATAAATTCCCTGAAATATCCGGATGCGAAGAGATGACTTCTACCAGGATCGGAAGATTCCTCAGGGAGCTTGAACCGGACAGGATATTCGAAAATATAGGAGGAAAGGGCCTGGCTGCAAGTTTCAGGGGCGATTCAGGCGGTTCACGGGTAATGATCCGTGCAGAACTTGATGCTCTTCCGATCAATGAAACAAATGATTTTGATTACAGATCGTCTGTACCCGGGGTATCTCATAAATGCGGGCATGACGGACATATGGCCATTGCAGCGGGGGTAGCAAAGAATTTTGCAGCTGCGAGGCCTGCCAGGGGGGAGTTGATCGTTCTTTATCAACCATCGGAAGAAAATGGCAGGGGAGCATACGAAGTTATAAATGATCCCCTGTTTGAATCCATTCGCCCCGATTATATCCTTGCATTGCACAATCTTCCGGGATTTGAACGGAATGAGATTATCCTGCGTGATGGTGTTTTTGCAATGGCTTCTACCGGGATGATAATAGAGCTGAAAGGCAGGACCTCTCATGCTGCAGAACCGGAAAACGGCATCAGTCCCTCGAAAGCTGTATCACGGATATTAAAAGATTTGCCTGTTCTGGCTCACAGGAAAGTGTTCCGACATTTTGCTCTTGCTACCATAATTTACGTAAAGATAGGGGAGGTAGCTTTTGGCACTAATCCGGGTGAGGCAGTCGTTATGGCGACTCTGAGAGCTTATGACAATGCAGAGATGGAGAATCTGACAGGAATGGCCGAGAATCTGGTAAAGGCAATTGCTAAAGAAGAGGGACTGGAAATAATTGTTAAATGGACAGAGAGGTTTCCTGCAACGGGAAATAATGAATTTATTAACGGTATTCTTCTCCGCCTTGGAAAGGAGGCTGGACTGAGTATTAAACATATGGAAAAAGCCTTCAGGTGGTCTGAGGATTTTGGATGGTTTACAAAACAATACCAGGGATCGCTTTTTGGTATCGGAGCAGGGAAAGGGCATCCCCAACTCCACAGTCCGGATTACGATTTTCCGGATGATTTGCTTGAGACAGGTACAAAAATACTGACCTCAGCATGCAGGGAGTTGTTGAAAATATAGATTATGGCAGATACGTCAGTTATTGAGTTGAGCGAAAATGCGGTAAAAAACAATATTCTGTTTCTAAAGAAACAGTTCGGGGAGCATGTTTTAATCTCCTCTGTTGTCAAGTCCAATGCTTACGGGCATGGTATGGCAACATTCGTACCGATAGCTGAAAAGGCCGGTATCAGACATTTTTCTGTTTTCAGCGGAAATGAAGCCAGGGAATTAATGAAAATTAAAAGGGCTGAATCAACTATTATGGTGATGGGGTGGATGGATGATCAGGATCTGGTCTGGTTAGTAGAAAACGGGGTTGAATTTTTTATATTTGACTTAATCAGGCTCGATAAGGTGGTCTCGCTGGTCAGATCAACAGGCAGAACCGCCCTGGTACACCTTGAAATGGAAACCGGGATGAACAGGACCGGCATGAAACCCGGGGATCTTAAAAAAGCCGCCGGGATAATTAGCAATAACCCCGGATTCTTTAAGCTGAAGGGGCTTTGCACTCATCTTGCCGGAGCCGAAAGTATTGCGAACCACGTGCGGATTCAAAAGCAGCTTTCAAGATTTGGCAGGCTTTGCCGATGGTTTGAGGAACGGGGACTGGTGCCTGATTACAGACACGTTGCAAGTTCGGCCGCAGCCATTACCTATCCGGCAGCCAGGTTTAACATGGTGCGTATGGGCATACTTCAATATGGCTACTGGCCAAGTTCCGAGACATTTATACATTTTGTCAGTAAAAAGAGAGACAGACATGACCCTCTAAACAGGGTTATCAGCTGGAAAAGCAGTGTCATGAGCCTTAAGAAAGTTAAACGTGGTGAATTTGTTAATTATGGCACTATATTTCTGGCACAGGAAGATAAAAAAATTGCCGTGATTCCGGTCGGGTATTCACATGGCTATAACAGGTCGCTAAGTAACCAGGGACGGGTGCTGATAAACGGGCAGCGGGTTGGAGTCATAGGTCTGGTCAATATGAACATGCTTATTGCTGATGTAACAAAATTGCCGGATGTTAAAGTTGGAGATGAAGTTGTTCTCATTGGCAGCCAGGGGGATCTTACCATTTCTGTTGCATCCTTCAGCGAGTTAAGTAATCAGCTTAATTATGAATTATTAACACGACTTCCCGAGGGCACCCCCAGGCAGGTAGTTAACTAAAATATCGGTATAATGGCTTTTATACAACTAAATAAGGAGAAGCTAAAACATAATTTCGATTTTTTGAATGATCTGTTTGAACATAATAATATTAATTGGGCAATCGTTACAAAGTTGTTATGTGGAAACAGGTCATACCTGAAGGAGGTGATTGATTTGGGGTTAAGACAGGTTGGTGATTCCAGGTTAAGTAACCTGAGAGTAATTAAAAGTATTGATCCCGGCATAGAGACCATATACATCAAACCGCCGGCTCAAAGAAGCCTGCCGTCGGTTGTAAGATATGCCGATATCAGTCTTAATACAGAACTCTATACAATCAATCTTCTTAACGAGGAGGCAAAGAAACAGAACAAAATCCACAAGATCATTATTATGATCGAAATGGGTGATCTGCGTGAGGGGGTAATGGGGCACAGGCTGATTGATTTTTATGGCAAAATCTTCAATCTTCCCAATATTGAAGTAATAGGGATAGGTACCAATCTGAATTGTTTGTACGGAATTATGCCCAGCCAGGATAAACTTATACAGCTTGGCCTTTACAAGCAGTTGATAGAGAATAAGTTCAATAGAAAGATACCCTTCGTTTCAGGCGGGTCTTCAGTTACCATACCTCTGCTTGTCAAGAAGATATTGCCAGCATCAGTTGATCATTTCCGCGTGGGTGAGAGTTTGTTTTTCGGCAAGGATCTTTTTACCGAAAAGCTGATAAAAGGTATGAAAAACGGCATCTTTACCTTATATGCCGAGATTATTGAATTGAATGAAAAACCGGTAGTTCCGACAGGTGAGATAGGTGTTAATGTTGCAGGTGAGAAGCCCCGATTTGATGACAGAGACCTGGGCAAAAAAAGTTACCGTGCCATTTTGGATTTTGGCCTGCTTGACACAGATATTGACAATCTGGAGCTGACTGACAAAAGTCTGACCATATCAGGTGCCAGCTCAGACATGCTTGTTGTTGATATGGGAACCAGAAAACCCGAATACGGGATAGGTGATCTGATTGAGTTTAAACTCAATTACATGGGTGCCCTTAATATTATGAATTCTAACTATATTGAAAAAAAAATTGTTTAAAAAATTTAGATATGCATGAACAAAGCAAGGACAATATTGTTGAAAAAATGACCCCGGAAAGGTCCCGGGAAATATTGAATGACAAGGTGAAGGTGGCAATTCTTAAAATGCTTAAAAATAAAGGGCCAAGTTCATTCGGTGATATCATACGTGAGCTGGGTGTTTCTCAGTCCGCAGGAACGAATCATATTCTTGAACTAAAGTTACTTGGCCTTATTGAGAAATCGGTTGATCCGCCAAATTTTAACCTTAACTCTGAACGGTATGCGCTTTTGATGAAAACCAGTGGCGCGTAACCTTTTTTTATCATAATAATCTTCAATTTAACTATACATATATGAGGCAGTTAAAAATAACAAAATCAATCACTAACCGTGATTCAAATTCCATTGAGAAATATCTTCAGGAGATAGGTAAAGAGGAGTTGATCTCGCCTGAAATGGAGGTGGAGCTTGCACAACGTATCAGAAAAGGTGATCAGGCGGCACTTGAAAAGATGGTTAAGGCTAACCTGAGGTTTGTAGTATCTGTTGCAAAGCAGTACCAGTTTCAGGGACTCAGTCTGCCGGATCTCATAAATGAGGGGAACCTTGGCCTGATTAAGGCAGCAACAAAATTTGATGAGACCAAAGGGTTTAAATTCATATCGTATGCCGTATGGTGGATCCGGCAATCAATTCTTCAGGCGATCTCCGAGCAGGCAAGAGTAGTCAGGTTGCCCCTTAACCAGGTTGGTTCCCTCGGGAAGATACACAAAATAAGTTCCCGTTTTGAGCAGGAAAATGAACGAGACCCTTCTACTGAAGAACTAGCTGAGAAACTTGAAATGTCTAAGGAAAAAGTGGCCGGGACACTCAAGCTTAATGGACGTCCTATGTCATTTGATGCCCCGTTTGTTGACGGTGAGGATAACAGTCTGCTCGATGTAATGGAGAATAAGGATTCTCCCATAGCCGACTCGCGACTTATGGTGGACTCCCTGCGAAAAGAGATAAGACGTACACTAAACATGCTGTCTGAAAAGGAACGGAATGTGCTTGAATGCTATTTTGGACTTGGCAGGCAGGAAATGTCTCTTGAAGCAATTGGTGAGGAGTTGGGGCTTACCAAGGAACGCACAAGACAGATAAAAGAGAAAGCCCTTAAAAGGCTTCGACATAAATCCAAAAATAAATTACTCAGGATGTATCTCGGGTGATGGATTTGTTTTCTTAATCCCGGTCAGGGAGTGCTCATTTCTTCAGGTTGATAATTACGGGATCTTCAGGCCGATAATTACAGGGTCTTCAGGCTTATAATATCCGGGGTCGGGGTTGTGGTGCAGTCTAACCTTTTACAACTGCAAGGGGCTGAAGCTCTGTGACTATTTCAATAAGGTCTGATTGAAGCTTCATTACCATGGCAATGTCCTTATATGCACCTGAGGCTTCATCCAGATCTCTGCGGCTGTGAATACTGTGAATGATACCTTTTC
>SLKJ01000069.1 GCA_007134675.1 Bacteroidales bacterium | reverse complement strand
GTTATAATTATATGAATTATAAAATAAATAATAAAATATTAAGATATTAAAAATATCAAAATAACAAAAAAACCAAATAACAAAAAAACAAAATCAATATCCCTGCTATTGACCTGCATCGATAGCTGTGTTGGGAGCAAGTGGTTTGCCCCCACCTGCAGGAAAACGCATCTTTACCGGCAGTCCCGAGACTCCGGTCTCCCTGCGCCTGTTTACTTTAAGTAACGGGCCTTCTTCATCAGCGTCAACCATATACAGGCCCCATGGTCTGTCGCCTACATTAATATTTATGTGACTTCCCATAAGCCAGTCCTGAATAGCCGGATGATTCTCATCTGCATAAATGGCTCCTGTGCCGACAGGCCTGTGATGGGCACTGTGCTGGTTAAAGGGATTATAAAACCAGTCATTCTGATGATTCTGTGCAAAGCAAATCACGGGAATTAATACAAATGCCAATGCAAAAAAAGAGACCAATAATAAAACTTTATTCACTTTTTGCCCTATTCTGCCGATTAGATTTAAATCCGGGTTGTTCATGATTCGGACAGTTATTTAAAGTTTCATAATTTTGTAAGTTTCGGAACCCAGATTCGTGATAAGTCTGATAAAAAAAGCACCTTGTTTATCGGGTAAGATGAGATTCGCTCCGGAATACAAGTTGTTCTTTGAACTAACCTCCTGACCTAATACATTTAGAACCTCCAATTTAACTGGTCCGTAATTTTCATTATAAATGATAGTAATTCTATCTTTTGCAGGATTGGGAAATAATATTACCGTTTCAAAAAAGCTTGCTTTACCTGAACTATGAGAGGGGATTGATGTTACTAAATCAATTGCTGTGTTCGGGGCTAAAGGTGTTCCGCCCCCTGCAGGAAATTCGCCAGGGATAATCTTTTTAACAGGCCCACTGGGAGCCCATGGTCTGTCGCCCACGTTGAATACCACTTTACCGTCATCAGGAACTGAGTTAAGAACCATTCGCAGATAAGGATAAAACTTTCTCGTTTCATTTACCAGTTCGGATCTTAACGCCTGACTGAAATTCTGATCACCACGAATTGAAGGGTGGCCTCCCCCATCCACAACGTAGATTCCATAATCCCTTATGGTTTCGGCGAGCCTCTTTCCTTTTTCGGTGAGGCCAAGGGTATCAAGGTCAGGACCACCTTTTGATACAGGAGGGATAGCCCACAGGCTTCCATATGGAATATTGCCGGTATTATGCTCTGGATTTGTATAAGCGGCGCCATCCATCCCGACTGCAGGCCACCAAACTTCTCTTCCCAACATCATCATCGAATGACTCGATTGGTAGGGTAAAACCATTGCTAATGCATGACCAATGGGGTGACCAGTTTTCATTATTTCCCATTCCCGTAATAAGCCAAATACACGCGTTGTACCTGTAGCACTTGTGCCAGGACGTTTTGCAAGTTCTGAACCATGACCCAGATCATCCAATCTGCTATGCCTGTGTATAGCAGCCTGCGGATTGCCATCATTCCAGCTGAACTTGAATAACTCGTGATACGTGCCTGATGCCCTGTTATAAATCCCTACCGGGCCATCTGTGTTGCAAGGATGATCGGGCATTATAGCATCAGCGTTATGAGGGAACCTTATATTTACTGGAAAATGGCCGGGATTTATTGGGGCACATTCACGTATAGTGACAGTTTTAACAGGGCCATCTGGTTCCGAGGCAAAAAAATGAAGGCCCCACGGAGTCTCTCCTGCATTTATATTCATCTGGCTTCCCTGCAGCCAGTCCTGAACAGCCGGATGATCCTTATCTGCATAAATGGCTACTGCGCCGATAGGCCGGTGATGAGCACTGTACTGGTTAAAAGGATTATAGAACCAGTCATTCTGATGATCCTGTGCAAAGCCGATCCCGGGAATCAATATAAATGCCGATGTCAAAATAGAAAACAATAATAAAACTATATTCACTTTTTGCCCTATTCTGCGGATCGAATTTAATTCTGAAATGTTAATCATTATAATCGGTATTTTAGTTAATAGTGGATAGTCATTCTCCCGGCGGCTTAAACCCGACGGGTCAAGGACAACATCTCCGGATTCCGGTAAATAACGCGCTTGTTGCTTCCCTTCTTCGTCCGGACAGAAAGCCTCATACGGTTTACTAACACTTAAGATGTACATCTTGCTAATCCCATCCAGTAAACAGGAAGTGAATAAAAAACCTCTGAATAACGGTTATTAAACCAAAAATAACCAATTCTTCTATCTTAACGCATATTTTATTTATATATTTGTTTTTGCTAATTTCAAAAAATAATTAATGCTAAATTAATATGAAATTTCTTTTATTTCTTTATGCAGTAGTATGGGTATCATTATTACTGCATGGTTGCCGTGGCCCGGAAGGAACCAGGACAGAAATCAGCCTTAACGGGGATTGGGAGATCACAAAAACCGCATCTGTCGAAGAGATTCCTTTTGAATATCAGTCAAATGTGCCCGTTCCCGGGCTTGTTGATCTGGCCCAACCGGCTATCGATACAGGAAATCAATATCAGGAAGGTATATACTGGCACAAAAGGGGGTTCACTATAGATAAGGAATATCCCCAGTGTGTGATCCTGAGGATTGCAAAGGCTAAATATCATGCCCGCATCTATCTAAATGACAGGTATGTAGGTGAGCATGTATATTGCTTTACACCCGGTGAATTCGATATCAGAGATTACCTGAATCCTCCGGGTACTGAAAATGAGTTGGTGATTGCACTAGGAACGGTAACCCAAATGCCCGATACAGTGATATGGGGGCATGATTTTGAAAAAATATCCTACATCCCGGGTATTTATGACAATGTGACCTTAATCTTATCAGACTTGCCGGCAATTCGTAACATTCAGACAGTTCCCCTGATCGATGAAAACAGTGTCAGGATCGTCGCTGATCTCGATTTTGTGGAGGATCAGGAAAATGTAAATCTCTCTTATGAGATCCGGGAGTTGGCATCTGGAAAGAGGGTGGCCAGGGGCACTTCCAATCACACAGACTTTAGTGTGTCCATACCGAATGCTCAGTTATGGACTCCCGAGACACCTTTTTTGTACGAGCTTGCCCTGTCAACAGAGGGAGACATGATGCAGGTGCGTTTCGGGATGAGAAGCTTTGAGTTTGATACTGAGAGCAAAAGAGCCATGCTTAATGGGAAACCATATTATATGCGTGGAACCAATGTATGTATTTTCAGATTTTTTGAGGACTCGGAGCGTTCTGACCTCCCGTGGGATGATCAATGGCCTGTCGACCTGCATAATCTTTTTAAAGATATGCATTGGAATTCAATACGCTACTGCATTGGATTCCCTCCGGAAAGATGGTATGATATAGCCGATAGCCTCGGATTTCTTATTCAGGACGAATATCCCATATGGACATTGAATCAAACAGATCAAATCTACCCAAACGTAACAGCATCGCATCTGGCCTCTGAATATCGCAGCTGGATCCGTGCACACTGGAACCATCCGTGCGTGGTTATCTGGGATGCCCAGAACGAATCGGGTTCTATCCCTACGGGGGAAGCAATTTCCATGGTCAGAGACATGGACCTTTCAGGACGACCCTGGGACAATGGATGGCTTACTCCCGGAAGACCCGGTGACCCGATGGAGGAACATCCTTACCTGTTTATGCAATATTTTGTTAACCGAAGTAAATTTTCACCGGAAGGGGTTCTTAAGGATCTTCTGGGAGACTCTCCAGGTCCCAATAGCGGTCCTAACAAACATGATCCTGCCAAAGAGGACGGAACCTGGTATGACAATCCTATCATCATTAACGAATATGCATGGCTATGGCTTAACCGGGACGGTTCACCGACCACGGTTACCGACAGGATCTACGAAGAGATTCTGGAAAATGTTGATACCAAAGAGGAGAGGTGGGAAACCTATGCCAGGTATCTGGGTATTTTGACCGAGTACTGGAGGACTCAACGGCTAAGTGCGGGAGTGCTGCATTTTTCCTCACTGACCTATACCAGACCGGATGAGCCCAGGGGATGGACCAGCGACCATTTCATTGATGTTTCCCGACTTGAGCTTGAGCCGAACTTCATTCAATATGTTCGACCGGCATTTGCCCCGGTAGGACTAATGATAAGGTTTTGGGAGGAATCTATTCAAACAGGTGAAGCTTTTGCAATTGATGTTGTTTGTATCAATGACACTGACAGCACCTACACAGGTACCCTGGAGATGAACTGTGTCAAAGACGGACATTCATGGTCTAAAGGTTCTCAAAATCTGAGCATATCTCCCTACGGCAGGAAGGTAAAAACATTTATGGTTTTCAGCCCTGACGAACCGGGAGTTTATGAACTCGTGGCAGAGATCACCTTTAAGGGAGAACCCGTTAAAAGTATAAGGAAGATCACTGTCAGAGATTGATATCTCTGTTTTATATGCATGAATCCCTATGTTGCTACGTTTTACAAAATACAATGGATTTTACATCTGATCTCTTTAGCTAGAAGAATCACAAATTGAATGTAAAATCGACTGAAAGTTAAAATATTGTTATAGTAAGGTCCATAAGACCAATGATTTAATTAAAATATTTACTAATGCAAAATATCTCTCTGCTTTTCTTTAGTTTGACGGCTTTGATTATAAATATTTGTTCCTGCAATTCAATCAGAGAGCTGTCCGTAAACGATTTCAAATTTGATGGCCCACTGGGTTCAGAAGGAACGACCATTGAAAAACTCGGAGAAAACTTTTTTAAGGTATCACTGGGTCATGCGCCAAACCAACCTGAATGGAATAACAAGCTTAATTTTGAGATTACAGGCAATGCCAAAGGGAATGATCTTGTTCTAATCATTGAAGGTCCTCCGAGGTATCCGATGAACGAATATTTTTATTCATGGTCTTATGATATGGAAAACTGGAACCCAATATTCTGGAATGCCGGACACAGAGTAAATCCTGAAAGAGATACACTTGTTTTTCCCGTTTTTGAGCAGGACAGGGTCTATTTTGGCCATCAGGTTCCTCTCGCCTACGAACAGATTGAAGATTTTTATTCTGATTTAATGCAAAAGTACAGTGACTATGTGAATATTGATACTTTAGGAAAATCTCTCGGTGGTCGTAATTTGTATCGCTTAACTATAACAGAACCTGCCGGTACAGTGCCTGTGAAAAACCGATGGGTACACTACTTTTCCAATTCACATCCCGGTGAGCATAATGCGCAATGGAGAATGATCGGGAAAATTGAATGGTTGCTAAGTGAAGAAGGTAAGGATTTCAGAGAACGTTCCATTTGTCATTTCGTGCTTATGATGAGCCCTGACGGTCCGCATAACGGCTGGTACCGTGTTAATGCACAAGGCATAGATATGAACAGAAGTTATTTCCCCGGGGGATCAGACAAGGAAAATCAGGCTCATGAGGCCTATATTTTCCAGAATGATCTTGAGAAGATCATGGAATCTGAATCACCGGTTACTACCATCTGGGGGCATCATACCTGGCCTGGGCCCGTTGAACCTTTGCTTTACCGGGTTGAAGACGATCAGGTTGGCTCATGGACTGAATGGAGGGACATACTGTTGAACTTAGCCCCGGAAACACTTATTAAGCCTCTGGCTGTAAGGGAACGGTCCCCCGTCGGCTCAGTCACCTGGGAATATGGGCCTCATGTTCAGTTCGGGATTGCTGCTGTTCTTTGTGAGGGCAGTGGAAATATTTATACTAAAGAAGAAAATAAACTCTCAGGAGAATTATTAATAAAAAGTCTGGAAAAATATTACAGAGGAACCAGAAACCAATAATCTTTTAGTTACTTTTTTTTACTCTCATTAACTCACAAATGCTGATAAACCTAATTAGCTGCACATAATTTAAAAATATTTCTGAAATAGTCGAAAATTGATCTGATAGTTACAGATTAACCCTGATTTAGAATTAGGTTTCAGTTAATGTGCCGCTTTATTTGGTTATTGTATAATTTTTTGTTATTTTAATTGGAATATTACCCACGAGTTTTTATCTGCTACAAGCAATATTATACTCCAAATTATTCAAATTTTCCAAAAACCTTTGATTACATCTCCAATTATTGAATAATATACCCTTCTAGTAAAATTTTAATTATTCTGTAATCCAATCCTGAAATCATGAAGAATCTATTATTTGTTATTCTTTTTTTATTAACATCAGTCTGTTTTTTAACCCATTGCGGGAATGAATCTAAAGAATATTCAGGTAATCTTTCTGGCTTGACACTCGCTGAGATTGAAAAATTTCATCAGGAAAACGGTCGTGGCGACGCTTCATGGTTGATGAAGCAGGATTTATCAGATCCGGAGTCTGTTATGGCCGGGTTGATGGAAAGACGTAAAGATAGGTTTAATTACAGCTTGTTGCGGGACGGAATGGGAATTTGTCGTAATGTATTCGTCTATGGCCGTGCCCGGCAAGATCATCAAATGGTTCAGGCGGCAGTTGAGTTTGCCAATGCCTTGTTACAAAAGCATGCAACACCATCAGGTGGCTTTATCGAATGGACCTGGAATACATGGCTGGAACCTGCCGATATGTGGAAAACCATACCCTGGGGGACAGCTTTCTGCGGCAACCAGGTCTTTGATACCTGGATCCTGCTTAAGGACGAGTTTTCTCCTGAGCAGCGCAAATTCTGGAGGCAATCACTTGAGAACACTGCAATGTGGATTTATGAAAATCCGATCGTAGGGGGTTATGTCTTCAATAACACGATAGACCTTTGCGGGCTTCTTTGGAGAATAGGTATGGAATTCGATAACCCGGAGTGGTGTCAATGGGCACTTGATACTGCGGAGCAACTAATCCTCCGTGATGTTGACAAGGAAGGGTGGATTAAAGGTGAGCTGGGGGGAGCCTCCGGGCATTATCAGCTATCTGGAGCATACTATCTGGCCAGACTTGCATGGTATTCAAAGTCTCCTGAACTGGAGGAGGCGGTACATCGTATTTTCAATAAGAGCACCCTTCCCTATGCCACATCAACACTGAATTGGCCATCTAATTTTGGTACCCGCTTCGGAGGTTTGCGTATAGTACCCGGAGGGTTCGTGCTCATCGCAGCAGCATTGGGAAACCCGGAGGCAGCTTATTTTGTAAAGAACTACGGCCAACCCTTCTGGTCTAACGATATGGAAATGTGGAGATCCGCCCTTTCACAAAATGCTGCTGAACCTGTTTATCCATCAGTTATTAAGCTCGATGGTATTTCAAGCACAGTAGTCCGTGAAGGACCCTGGGTTGCATATTTCAGCAATTATGATCGCAGTGTCTGGTCACGCGGGTTTATAAATCTTTTTCATTCAGGTCATGGAGATTGGGTGTTTTCGACACTAAATTCTCTTCAGGCGCTTTCTCCTACTGAAAAATTAAAATCTCGTGTTGACGATCTGAATGATTGGGCGGGTTTTCCCCACGTTCGCGTCACAAACAGAGATAACCATTTTGATTCCCACAAACATATCACATCAATTGAGACTGCCACAAATGACGGAGTCAGGGTTAACTGGAGTGAACCCCTGCAAAACAATGAGGGTGAGAATGGAGGCACATTGCACTCCTCGTATCGTTTTTTAGAAAATGAAATAGAAATCAATCTCGAACTACTGGATCTTATTGGTGATAGCCAGCTGGATTTTCACTTCATGCGACGGCCAAACGGCTTCATCAGACTCTGGACCGGCAGGGAGGTAGAGGACATCTTTGCCGGCAGGTTGCTGCGAACGCAGGGAACCAATCATAACCGCATCTTCAAAGCTGGTGATGTATCACTCATCGGTGTGCAGGTGGATCGCACAACATTCGGTTTAGAGGTGCTTGAAGTTCCTCCCTCCGCCAGACTGATGCTTGTGGAAGAAGATGAAACATTTCTCCACTCCGGTAATCTGGGTGGATTCCGTTTTCGCATCATGGTACCTGCATCAGAGAAAAATTACAGAGTTAAGCTGAAACTTCGCTCTATCGGAAACTGAGTTAAGAAGTTTTTTCAAAATAAATCCTCATCAACTAAAATTTAAAAAATTATGGAATCAAAACGAAATTTTCAATTCAACATCAAAATTATACAAGGTTCAGTACATCTGCCTTGTTTGGTTACTGCTTTTATTTTGTTTAGTCTGGTTTTTATCCATAAACCTTTGTTTGCCCAAAGCTTAAATTCAATTCCAGTAACTTCTAACCATTCTGAAGATTGGGTATATAACCCATTTAATTCGAACAGTGCCTGGCACCGCCCTATTGGCACAGATGCCATTTATGCAGATGATTCAGATACCACAAATGTAATTTGGCAACAGGCAAGTAGACTTCTAATTAATGATAAATTTCCGTTTAGCTCGGCTTATGGAATTGCAGATGAAACAAGTCCGGTAGTTACGATAACCCATAAAAGCTGTGAGCGCTGGAATATGAATCCGGATGGTCGCGGATTTCCTTTAACCATAAGGATACCTTCAAGAGCGGATTTTCCCTTTGGCTGGCAGAGATACGGTGACT
>SLKJ01000038.1 GCA_007134675.1 Bacteroidales bacterium | reverse complement strand
CCCACAGGCAGGACAGTCCTCAGCAGCATCGGCAATCCCATTTCAGGATCCAGATAGCTACCCTGTCCGTAGCCCAGATATTCAAACATACCGTTCTCCCATGCCACCCGCGCAAAGAGTCCCAGTACCACTCCCATCATAGCCATAAAGGGCCACTCAAAGATCCCGGCAATGAACCAGGCATTCCTGGCCTCCCTGGCGCTGCGGGTTGAATAGATCCTCTGGTAGAGTGTCATTCCCACGAACCAGATCGGTATAATTGTAACCACCCAGTTTACAATGGTCTGCCATGGAACGTTTCTGAAGGATCTGAACTCGGGACCGAGAGTCTCGGTTATTGCAGACATTCCCCCGATGGCAACATAACCCACAGGAATACCAATAAAAACCAGTCCCCCCATCAGTATTATCCATTGAAAGGTATCGGTATAGATGACAGCCTTGATCCCTCCCATCACAGTATAGACAACGGCAATGACTCCCATCACGATAAGTGCGGTATTCAGGTCAAGGTTGACAAAGGTGGCCGATGCAAGTTTGGCTCCGGCCAGGATCTGCGAACTGGTGAAGCCAAGGTAGCCGATTGCAGAGATCACACCTGCCATCATTGCGACGCGGGGACTGTAAAAGTGGGCAAATATCTGCGGGAAGGTAAAAAGCCTGAGCTCCTTTCCCAGTGGATGGACCCTGGGAATCAGGATAACAGCACTCAGCCATGCACCGATAAGCCCGGTGAACAACATCCACGAACCCGCCATCCCTAGTATAAAACCAAGTCCCCCAAGGCCAATCGAAAAACCTCCTCCAACATCAGTTGCCACCACAGACAGTCCGACATGCACGCTTCCCATTTTTCTGCTGCCCACGTAATAATCATCAGCATCACGGTTGCGTCGCAGGAACCAGAATCCTATACCGAGGACCAGAAACATATAAAGAACGAAAACAAGCAGGTCGATCCAATGCATGTGGACAAAATTATAAAAACAGAATTGATATGCAAAGGATCAGATATGCAAAGCCTGTTCAGAGGTTTCGCCTTTTAAGGGCATAGGCCACAATCCCCAGAAAGAGGGCGGTATAGGCAATAACAATAATGACCTGCAGGTAGAGGGGCAGCCCTTCTGAAATAATTCCCATTTCTGAAAGTGACAATGCATTGCCGCCGTCGACAGTTTCAAAGGTGCTTTCAGAAGAGATGCTTAAAAACTCAGGTGTAGGTGTAAGTCCGCTGACACTCTTCATAGGGAAAAAGGGCCTGGCCGCCCGGTTAAAAAAGCTCCTGATTATCGGTTCAACCGGAAACCTGAGAAGGATAAACATAATGATTGAGAGCGCAGTGCCGCGAAGCAGCACTACAAGAAGCAGTCCGATAACCATATAGGCAACGGTCTGCAGGAAATAGACAAAAAGCCTGTCAATACCGCTGAACAGCAGTGCAGGTCCGGGAGTATGGATAAGCCCGTAAACAACACCGCTTAAAAGAACCAGCAGGAAACTGTATAAAGCAATCATTAAAATAACCAGCAGCTTCCCCTTAAGCAGGTCCAACCTTGTTAGTCCGTCAATTACATGCTGTCTGAAGGTGCGGTAGGAAAACTCGTTACCGGTTACCATTATAATCAGGATAGCCAGCAGTAGGTTGAACCAGCTTGCAATCCACGGGAAATATTCCCATAAATGAGGAAACCTGAAAAAGTTTTTTGTATCGAAGCCGGGTACCGAAATATTGATCTGTGATGAAACAAAAATTAGAAGCAAAAACAGGGCGAGATGCAAGCCGAGTATTACCTTGAAAGATGTATAGTTAAGTAGTTTGACAAGCTCAATATTAAGTAGTTTACGCATTGTTAGTAAAGTAAATATTTAACCATATTATTTGACCAGTTCCAGAAACTGGGATTCGAGGCTCTTTTTCACTGAAAGCAGTTTCGAAAGGATAATATCATTTTCAAAAGCAAATTTATTCAAATCTGAAGCTGATATTGATCCGTCGCAGGTGATAACAAGGCCGTCTCCTTTTTTATCACAGGTTTTTGCTATTCCGGCTCTTACCAGGAGTTCTTCAAGCCTGCCTTCATCAGATGCCGAGATCATAAAAGCCTGATCCCCTCCAAGGAGTTCATCCACACGCCCCGAAGCCAGAAGCTCGCCCTCCTTGAGCACCGCAACATGAGTACAGACCTTTTCTACCTCCGCAAGTATATGGCTGGCAAGAATAACGGTCTTGCCCTTTTCAGCTTCTCCCTGAATAATTGTTCTCACCTCGGCTATCCCTTCAGGGTCAAGCCCGTTGGTTGGTTCATCGAGCACCATCACCTCCGGGTCTCCCAGCAGCACAGAAGCCATGGCAAGACGCTGCTTCATGCCGAGCGACAATGTGCTGTAGGAATAATTTCTCCTCTCGTAAAGATTGGTGATCTTAAGGACCCTGTCAATATCATTCTCAGGAATTTCTTTAATCTGTGCAATTATCCTCAGGTTATTGAAAAGGTTGAGATAAGGGTAGAAATTCGGCACTTCAATCAGACTTCCGACACTTTTTTTCCATCCGGGACCGTCTGATGAGTTCCCGAACCATGAAAAAGAGCCCGACTGGTGATGGATAACACCCATTATGATAGACAGGGTGGTGGTTTTTCCGCTTCCGTTCGGTCCGAGGATGCCGAACACCTCCCCTTTCTCCACATCCATATTGAGATTATTTACGGCTTTTATCCTGCCATAATGCTTTGTCAGCTGACGGATTTCAAGGATTTTTAGCATAGGACAGATCAATGCTTAATAATTTTGCTAAAACTGCTATTTTTGGCAGCTATCGTTGCTGCAGATGCTATTGCTATTAGATATCACCTCTGCAGCTTCCATTTCTACATCTGCAATTACTGGGAGCTCCCATTGCTTCAACCTCTATATCTGCAAATGCCATTGCGGATTGCTGTTTTTTATCAGAAGGCTGCAATCAGGAGACGATCAAAACACAAAAATATTACAAGAATCGTAAGGTAAAGAGTTTATAACCCGAAGTTCAGGAAACCGGAATGAGAGAGTCAGTTCCCTAGTTCAGAAATAAACTTGATCCTCATAAGGCGGATATCCTCTTCTGAGAAATCATCTTCACCAAGCTCGGCAAGTGCCTCTTCTACAGATTCGGTTTCAGCCTCCTCACGGAAATATTCGTATACCTCTGCCTGCCTCTCCTCATCAATCAATCCGTTAATATAATAATCCAGATTAAGTTTAGTGCCGGAGTTAACAATGGCCTCTATTTCCAGAAGCAAATCATCCATACCCATGTTTTTTGAGGATGCAATATCTTCAAGGCTCATTTTCCTGTCTATTGCCTGAATTATCGAAACCTTTATACCGGATTTGTTGATGACTGACTTAACGACCATATCCTGAGGACGGATAATCTCTTTCTCATCAACATATGTTTTTATAAGATCAACGAATTCCTTGCCGTACCTCTTTGCCTTCCCTGCGCCGACACCGGCAATATTCTGCATCTCATCAATTGTAACGGGATATTGAAGGGCCATGTCTTCAAGAGAAGGGTCCTGGAAGATCACAAACGGCGGGAGATTGTGCTTTTTGGATACCTTTCTTCGCAGATCCTTGAGGATACTGAGCAATTCCAGGTCAACCGTACTGGTTTTGCCTGCAGATCCGTTTGAATCGGCCGGATCATCGTAATCATATTCTTTCTCCTCAACAAGCATAAATGAACGAGTGTTCTTAAGAAAATCACGGCCTTCGGGACTAAGACGGAGCAGTCCGTAATTTTCGATTTCCTTTACCACCAGTTTGGCGATCATAGCCTGACGTATTACCGCAAGCCAGAATTTTACACTTTTGTCGCTGCCTTCTCCAAAAAGTGCCAGTTCATTGTGCTTGTAGGTCTGAACGGACTGCGTTGAATTGCCGTTTATTATGTCGGCAATGTGCTCGGCCTTGAATTTTTCCTTAACTGCTTCAACTGTTCTAAGGACGAGGGTAATATGTTCTCTTCCCTCAAACCTTGTTTTCGGGTGCAGACAGTTATCACAGGTTTCACAGTTTTCCTCATGGTACTCCTCCCCAAAATAATGGAGGAGGTGCTTTCTGCGGCATACTGCTGATTCGGCATAGGAGACTGTTTCCAGCAACAGCTGTTTCCCGATTTCCTGCTCGGCAATATGCTTGTTCTGCATGAACTTCTCAAGCTTCTGAATATCCTTATAACGGTAAAAAGTTATGCATTTACCTTCTCCCCCGTCCCTGCCGGCCCTGCCGGTTTCCTGATAATATCCCTCAAGGCTCTTGGGTATATCGTAATGTATTACAAACCTTACGTCTGGTTTGTCAATACCCATGCCGAAAGCAATAGTCGCTACGATTACGTCTGCTTCCTCCATCAGGAACCTGTCCTGGTTGGCGGACCTTGTGGCAGAATCCATCCCTGCATGATAGGGCAGAGCCCTGACACCGTTTATCATGAGTGTTTCTGCCAGCTCCTCCACCTTTTTACGGCTCAGGCAATAAATTATACCCGATTTGCCTGGGTTATTCTTTATGAATTTTATTATCTCCTTTGTCGCATGTACTTTCGGTCTTATCTCATAATAAAGGTTGGGCCGGTTGAATGAGGACTTGAACACCTTTGCATCAAGCATACCAAGGTTTTTCTGGATATCATGCTGTACCTTTGGAGTGGCTGTCGCCGTGAGGGCAATTATAGGAGCAACGCCCACTTCATTGATTATGGCTCTTATGCGCCTGTATTCAGGACGGAAATCATGCCCCCACTCAGATATGCAATGCGCTTCATCAATAGCATAGAATGACACCTTAACCTGCCTGAGGAATGCGACATTATCAGCCTTTGTAAGTGATTCCGGCGCGACATACAGCATCTTTGTCCTCCCTGAAAGGAGATCTTCCTTGACCTTCATAATGGCTGACTTGGTGAGTGAAGAGTTCATGAAATGAGCAACCCCGTCCTCGGCACTGAAAGCTCTGATAGCATCTACCTGATTTTTCATCAATGCAATCAGGGGAGATATAATAATGGCCGTGCCATCCAGAAGGATTGCAGGCAGTTGGTAACATAAAGATTTCCCTCCACCTGTGGGCTTCAGCACGAAAGTATCATTCCCGTCCAGCACGTTCTTGATAATATCTTCCTGGTTGCCTTTAAAGGCAGTAAAACCAAAATTGGTTTTCAGACTCTCCAGTAATGATATTTCAGACTTAGTTCCCTTGCTCATCATTTATATCTCTATTCTTTTAAGCTCCTGCAAACGTATAATCTGATTTTATGGAAACCAGGGTATAAGAGGAGATTGTAAAAAATCCCAGACCACATGCAAAAATCGTGCAAAAACCGATCTATTTATAGCCTTTTACACAAAATAACGTTTAGCCTTGATAAAATGTTACCTTGATTGCTTTAAAACAATGTTTCACCATAGATTGTTTACATGGAACTCTGCAAAACTACTTGAACCATGACTATTTTTTCATCTTTAAAACGATAACTTTGCAGTTCTAATTTACAATTATTTTTAAACTATTTACCACTAATTAAACAATTTTAACATTTGCAATTTAATATCAGGATTTAAATAACTTTGTCTGGTGATTGGTGTCATGCCCTGCAAAAACCAGTCAACCGTAACTAAAAATTAACTGATTTAGTAGTTTAATGGTTAATATTTCCAGAGAAGCAATAAAAAAGGTTGCCAAGCAGACCATAACAATCGAAGCTATTGCTGTTAAGCAACTTGCAGATTGCATTGATGATGATTTTATATCTGCTGTTGACCTCATTTTCAATAGTGAAGGACGGCTTATTATTACAGGTATTGGAAAAAGTGCAATTATAGGAAACAAAATTGTTGCCACGCTCAATTCAACCGGTACCCCGGCAATATCAATGCATGCAACCGATGCAATACACGGGGATCTTGGTATGATTCAGGGAAATGATGTTGTTCTCTGCATTTCAAAAAGTGGAAATTCACCGGAAATTAAACTGCTTGTGCCACTAATTAAAAATCTTGGTGTCCCGGTAATCGGAATGGTTTCAAACAGGGAATCATTTCTCGGCACGAAAGCCGATCTTGTAATTTTCACACCGGTTGAAAAAGAAGCCTGCCCTAATAACCTTGCCCCAACCTCCAGCACCACAGTGCAGCTTGTCATGGGAGATGCACTGGCCGTCTGCCTGCTTGAATCCAGAGGGTTCACACAAAAGGATTATGCAAAATTACATCCCGGTGGAGCACTTGGTAAAAAACTTTATATGAGAGTATCAGACTTTTTTATGGAAAATAAAATCCCCAAAGTCAACATAAATGACACAATATCACGTTCAATTGTTGAAATATCGGCAAAAAGACTTGGTGCAACCGCAGTTCTGGATGAAAAAGGAGATCTGGCAGGCATCATCACAGATGGAGACCTGAGAAGAATGCTGGAAAAGAAAACAGATATAAATTCCTTGAGAGCGAAAGATATTATGACAATGAATGCCCATACCATAGATTCTGATGCCCTGGCAATCGATGCGTTTGATAAAATGAAACAAAACAATATAACTCAATTACTGATTCTTAAAAATGGCGTTTATTCAGGCATTATACATCTGCATGATATACTGAAAGAGGGAGTTGTTTAAATTATTTTTATTAGCACTATGGCAAAAACACATGAAAATGAAATGTCCTTTCTTGACCACCTGGAAGCGCTCCGATGGCACCTGGTAAGGTCAATTTTGTCTATCATTGTGTTTGCGATCGCGGCCTTTATTTTCAAAGATTTCATATTCAGCAACATAATAATAGCCCCTAAAACACCGGATTTTTTCACCAACCGTAATCTGTGCGCCTTTGGAACATGGATAGGTATCCCGGCGCTCTGCATCAATTCCGACCCCTTTCAGCTTATAAACATCAACATGGCAGGTCAGTTTACTACTCATATAATGGTTTCTATGATCGTAGGTCTGATAGGTGCATTTCCCTATCTGATCTTTGAAATGTGGCGATTTATTGGTCCTGCACTTTATGATACGGAAAAGCAATATGCCAAAGGTGCCGTTTTTTATATCTCACTGCTTTTTATTCTTGGGGTTCTTTTCGCCTATTATGTCATAATCCCGTTATCTGTTCATTTCCTTGGCTCCTACCAGGTGAGCGAGGAGGTAATAAACCAGATAAACCTGATGTCATATATCTCACTGGTTAGTGCCATTGCACTGGCAGTCGGACTAATATTCGAACTTCCTGTCCTGATATATTTTCTTACCAGGACAGGCCTGGTAACACCCGAGTTCCTGAAAAAATACCGGCGACATGCCCTGGTAATACTACTTGCCCTTTCAGCCATAATAACTCCACCGGATGTTTTCAGCCAGATTCTGGTAGTCGTACCACTGATGTTCCTTTATGAGGTAGGAATAACACTTTCAAAAAGGATTATGAGGAAAGAGCAACTTGCCGCACAGCAAAAATCCTCATAAAACGACATTTATTAAACTAAATATGAACCATAAAACAGACCAGAATCCAGATCGTGAAAAAGAGATAATAATGATCCTCCGGACAAGTAACCTGGTAAAACGATACCGTAACAGGACCGTAGTCAATCATGTTTCCGTAGAAGTTAAAGAGGGAGAGATAGTTGGTTTACTGGGGCCTAACGGGGCAGGAAAAACCACCACTTTTTACATGATCGTGGGACTGATAACACCTGCAGAAGGTTCAATCTACCTTAATGATGTGAACATAACCGGTCAACCTGTCTATAAAAGAGCCCAGAGGGGAATCGGTTATCTTGCACAGGAAGCCTCGGTCTTCCGAAGACTTTCAGTCGAAGACAATATTTCGGCAGTACTTGAAATGTCTGACATACCAAAACCGGAGCAAAAAGAACGACTGGAAACACTTCTTGAAGAATTTGGCCTGCAGCAGATAAGAAAAAGTCTGGGTATTCAGCTTTCCGGTGGTGAAAGACGGCGGACCGAGATTGCGAGGTCACTGGCCCTGAAACCAAGCTTCATTCTTCTCGATGAGCCCTTTGCTGGCGTGGATCCAATTGCTGTCGAGGATATCCAGACGATAGTCCGTAAACTCAAAGAAAAAAATATCGGAATATTGATAACCGACCATAACGTGCATGAGACCCTTTCTATAACCGACAGGGCTTATTTGCTTTTTGAAGGAAAAATCCTCAAATCCGGGAGCGCAGAAGAACTTGCTGAAGACGAACAGGTCAGAAAACTCTACCTTGGAGAAAGTTTTAAACTGATAAGGTAATTCAGGACCCTTCCGTGGAAATGATCATTTACCGGAAAGTAATGCCCGCCCCCGCATACGAAATATTGCAGGTTTTTTTACGACAAAATTCTGATTTGTAATTTTTTTTAAATACCTTTGCGCCTGATTTTTTGCGGATGTGGCGGAATTGGCAGACGCGCTAGACTTAGGATCTAGTGCCGCAAGGCGTGGGGGTTCGAGTCCCTTCATCCGCACCAGAAAACAGAACCGCCAAACAACCGGTAAGCGCATGG
>SLKJ01000146.1 GCA_007134675.1 Bacteroidales bacterium | reverse complement strand
TTTTCATTAACGCTGACATGAAATTTATCACCTCTGTAAACAAGATAAATCCCTGTTTTGCCTCTATTATCTTCAAAACAGCAGCCCAGCCTCGTATCCATTGAGGAATACCTGTAAAGATTCAAATCATTGCGTACTGCTACAAATTCAAGCAAAGCAGTTCCTCGGTCAGTTCCACTTTTGTCCACCAGCGGGAGGCGGTGAAATACACTCCCGTCAATCCTGTATGCATCTACATTTCGCATTGGTATTGTGAGAATAACCCCGTCTTCCATATACATACGTATCCTGTTGAAAATAATCCTTGCGTCATGACTGAAATAGGACTTTTCACCTGTAATTACGTAGGAAATTTCTTTTCGGGCCTTTTTGGAAGAGGCACGCAGTTCGTCAGCAGCTTGTGAAATCAAGCTAAATGAAACAAGTGAGAGAAGAACAATTGTTTTTTTCATGGCTAAATCCTCCCTGATTAATTTATAATGGTTTTTTTGTGTTTTCTGCGGGAATTTTACCTAATGGTTATTGAAATTTAAAACCAGCTGTACTCCATTCGTGTGTTGATTAAATCATGTTTTTGCATTAATGTCTGTAAGTTCCATTGCAGCATGACATTTTTCCGGGTTCCTCTTTTTCTTTCGCAAATCTGAAATTGCCAGATTCAATGCTACCCGATAGATCCATGTGCTGACTTTTGATTCTCCCCTGAATGCATGTTTTGTTCTCCATAATTGTGTGACAATTTCCTGATAGAGATCCATTCTGTCATCTTTATCCTCACAATAAAGCCGGCATATATTATGGATGATCCTGTTATTTGCTTCAATAGTTTCTATGAAATCCTGTTCTTTCACCTGATCAGCCGTTTATATTGTTAGACGTTAGAGGTTGCAACTTGTTACAGTCAGGAATACGCTTTTAAGTTTGGCATTATGACATTTGAGATGGTCTATTGAATTATTTTTGTTTTGGTGGCAGATAATCTCTTTCAGGACTGTATGAGGCCACAGCTTAAAAAATTTTTTATAACTTGCCTGATAACTGAAAAATCCGGTTCACTATGACTGAAAACGAAAAACAAATTCTATCATCACTTGACAGGCTGATATGGCACCGCTGGCCGGAAGACCCTCGCTATCATCAAACAGATGGTGATCCCTTCGACCTCCTCGACCAAAGCCTCCGCTCCGGTACATGCTCAACAACCGCTTCACCACATTAACATAGATCTCCACCACCGTGAATCTTCTTAATTGAATTATGACAAAACGGGATCAAATAGCGGGCTCGAAAACAGCCTTCGTGGTACTGGCGGCTTTATTCTGGGGGTTATCAGGCGGGATCGGCGGCATTCTGATGGCCGGTGGCTGGGATGCGTTCGTGGTTTCATTCTACCGGGGCGCGATCGGACTGCTGTTCGTACTCGTCTGGTTGGTGCTGCGCCCGCGTGGTAACGGACTTTCAAGTGGATGGTTATGGTTCTGGTCGACCATTGCCGGTATAGGGGTAGCAGGTAACTTCTCTTTTTATTTCCTGAGTATAGCGCACGGCAGTGTAGCAATTGCAGTTACGTTGATGTACTGCGCACCCGTGTTCGTTTATCTCGTGTCATTTGCACTAAAGCTTGAGAATCCCACCGCCTTGAAGTGGGCTGCGATAGCAGTGGTGATGGTTGGTATCGTTTTGCTTACACAGGTCTACGATATCGGATCGAGTGGCGTTACTACTATTGGCGTGGCCGCCGGTTTGCTTGCCGGACTGTCCTACGCTGTATTCATATTTGGCTTCAAGTACGCGGCGCCGCACGGCAGCCCCCAGGCCATTCTTTCAATAGCGTTTGCGGTACTTACCATCGTCCTTATCTTACCGGCCGATGTTGACCAGACAGTTGCAGCCCTGAGCACGCCGGATTGGCCTTTGTTTGCAGGACTCGGTGTACTCGGCGCAGGATTGTCGTTCGTTCTTTATATCATCGGTTTAAATCATACTGCCCCGGCCGTGGCTTCAATTTTTGCAATGGTCGAACCTGTTACCGCATCGCTCTTCGGCATAGTGGTTTTAAATGACAAACTGGTTGGCCCGCAATTTTTTGGTATGGGGCTGATATTAATTACAGTGACCGCGCTGAGCGTATATTCCAGCTCCGGGCTGAAACATGTCGCCCGGGCACAATAGAATATAAAAGCTGATTACTGAACTCAGCCTGCGTTTCCGGGAATTGTTTTTGAGGCTTACGAGAACCTCCCCGTCAGGGTCCTGGCAACCGTGCTTGCAATAACATGGCTCTCGGTATTTGCTGCTACCTGCCGGATTATCCTGAATTTTCGATGTGGGGTGCGGCGTTGGTGGGCAGACTTTCCAGCTTCGATCTGGACTATCCAAACATGGGAACACTGGTCGAAATCCCATAAACATGCTATGGTTCACTTTTGCCGACATTGTCAGTTATGCGGGTGTAAATGTCAATGAGTATCTATTCTTTTGCATGCTTTTGAAACTTTTTTTATCTTGCCTGAGAGTTTAACTAAATCTAACAAAATGAAAAATAGTAGAGACATCCTTTCAATTCTGGCAGCTTTGCTTATTTCTGCCCTTACCGCCCAGATAATGGCGCAAGAGGTAACCGAACACCCTTTGATCAGACCATTCCCGGGTTCTGTGTTTGACCAGAGTCGTTCAGAGCAACTCAGCTTTAGTGAGTATGAATTCAGGACCGGAACACCGCCCAGAAACTACACCAGCCAGGCTGTAAGGGGCGAATACCGGAGCCTGCGTTACAGACTTTATAATGAAGACGGGTCGCCGAACACCACTGTGTCGCAGGTTGAGTACTTCGAGAATTTCAAGAAAGCCGCGCTTGAAAGGGGGGGCACTATAAAGTGGGAGGACCGGGTTTATGGACTGGTTTTTACCATCCCACGTGAGGACGGGGGCATTACTTGGTGCAGGGTACACACACCGATCAGCGCCCAAATAGCAACCCTGTACATTATTGACGAACAACCGCTGGTTACAACTCTTGAGTTTACCCCGGATGAAATGCTCGCTGCTCTCAATGCTGACGGCAGTATAGCCCTCTATGGCATACTCTTCGGTTTTGACAGGGCTACGTTGCAACAGGAATCAAACTCGCAGCTGCAGGATGTGCTGACCCTGCTTGCCACAAACCCGGAACTCAGACTGGAGATACAGGGCCATACCGACAGCGACGGGAGTGCTGATTACAACATGCAACTTTCACAGCGACGGGCCGAGTCGGTCCGCCAGTACCTTATCCTTTTTGGTGTGGACGCCGGACGGCTGCAGGCAAAGGGTTATGGTGAAACTATGCCGGTGGCACCAAATGACAGCGACGAGAATAAGGCAAAAAACCGGAGGGTAGAGCTGGTGAAATTCTGAAGAAAAAGGGAATAGATATGCAATCTGACAGCCGGTTGCGAAGGATAGTAGTTGACATATTACGTTATATGAATTTGAAAGTATGAAACCAGCAAATATTTATGATTCAATTCCAAAAAATCCGGAAGCCGAAGTGTTAGATTCCATCATTAGTACCCCGGGTGCCAGGATCGAAAGGATTATCTCAAAAGGCCACACTTCTCCTGAGAATGGCTGGTATGATCAGGAAGAGAATGAATGGGTCATGGTGCTGGAAGGGTCGGGGAGTTTAACTTTTGAGGATGGTTCTGTTGTTAGTCTCTCAAAGGGTGATCACATAAATATCCCTGCACACTGCAGGCACAGAGTGTCATGGACTGATCCGGATCAATTAACTATTTGGCTGACGGTGTTTTACAGGTAATTCCTGGTTTTAATCAGGTCTATTAACATTCTGGTAGATTCATATATGAACAATAAAGCAGTTTTTCTTGGAAGGTCGACAATTGATCATACCTATCTGCTGGATACTTATCCGCAGGAAAATTCAAAAGTGTTTGCAAAAGAGTATTTGCGGCAGTATGGCGGACCGGCCCTGAATGCTGCAATTACTTTTAACCTCCTTGGTGCGGGTGCCGGACTGATATCCTATTTTGGGAAATGCAGTTCTATGATCAGGGCAAAAGAGGAACTGAAAGCAAAATATGATATTGAAATAATTGACCTTGTAAAAGACAAGCGGTGCGAGCTGCCTGAAAATTCGATTTTTGTCTGCAGGAACTCAGGTACGCGGACTATTGTTAATCCTCCACGGAAGTATTATGACGAAGAAATCAGTTTTGAAAATCTTTACATGGATGATGCATCTGTAATTCTTCTCGATGGTTTTGTGTTTTCAGATCAGCTTAAAGAAGAGTTGCTCCAGGTAAGAAAGAAGGGTACTGTAATCGTTCTGGATAGCGGAAGCTGGAAAGACGAGACAGTGAGCATTCTCGATACTGTTGATATTGCAATCTGCAGCAGTAGGTTTGTAATGCCTGGCCATGGCACAGAGCAAACCATTGAATTGATGCTGGATAAAGGTGTTGAATTTATTGCATTTACAGATAATGAGAAGGATATACGTGTTTATGATGGTGAAAATCAGACATTAATTCCCGTGCCTCAGGTAAATGCCGTCGATACCCTGGGGGCCGGTGATGTTCTGCATGGCGCATTCTGTTATTATCTTACTGAGGGGGTTGACCGCATGGAAGCACTACGCAGAGCTGCGATTATTGCCTCCAAGTCATGTTGTTATTTTGGTACCCATACCTGGAAGGATCAGGTTTGAAAGAGAATAATTCGGCAATACGCCAAAAAACTGACCTGTCCTTATTCAAAATAATTATTTGCGAAAGATAATGTCTATTCTTTCATAAATTCTCTATTTCCTGATTTTTCGTGGACTTTGTGTTTCAGATCCTGTTCCCGAGATTATTTCTTTTTATCTTCTTCGTGTGCCGGCGGGAACAAATGTTTCAGCTCCACAGGCAACGGGAATGCGATTAGCGAGCCCTGCTGGCTGGCTATTTCAGGGAGTGCTCTCAACAACCGGACATAAAAGGCTCCTTTTTCGGTGTTCAGAATTTTTGCTGCTTCCTTGATTTTGCCTGCAGCCTGTTTTTCGCCTTCTGCCTGTACAATAACCGCCCGGCGCTCTCTTTCAGCAGTAGCCTGCCTGGAGATCGCTCTTTGCAGAGATTCGGGTATTACTACATCCTTAATTTCGACCGTTGTAACTTTAATACCCCAGGGATCGGTTGCTTCATCCAAAATCTCCTGTATCTTATTATTAAGCTTTTCTCTTTCTGACAAAAGCTCGTCCAGTTCAGCCTGACCGGCTACACTACGCAGGGTGGTTTGCGATAGTTGTGCTGTTGCCATGGCATATTCTTCGACATTAACAACAGCACGATTGGGGTCAACTACCCTGTAATAAACCACTGCATTTACATTGGTTGTAACATTGTCTTTGGTTATAACTTCCTGGGAGGGAACGTCAAGGGTGACAATGCGCAGTGAGATCCTGACAACCTTATCCACAACAGGGATGACAAGGATAAATCCGGGACCTTTAATGTCTATTAATCTTCCCAGTCGAAAAACTACCAATCTTTCATACTCTTTGACAATTCTTATTGCCATTGCGATAAAAACAAATATGACTATTATCGCGGGTATCCATAAATTACCTTCTAATAAAAACTCTGACATAAGAAATCCTCCTTTTAAGTGGTTTTATAATTAATTATCTGATATACTTATCTCTTAACATCGAAAATTTGTAACCCGGGAGAAAACTGATAAGCTTTATTGTACCAAAATTATAGTTTGATTTATTTGGTATTACCATTTTTGGTTTTTTCATTTTCAGATATTTGTACCCACAACAGCAGTGTTTCTGCTTTTACTACTATTACTTCCGTGCCGGCGGGTATTGTTGAACCATCTATACTGCGGGCACGCCAGTGTTCACCCCTTGCTTTGATCCTGCCTTCCGGATTCAGCTCATTTACTGTGACTCCTTTTTCCGGAGGGTTAAAATGTTCGCTTCCGCCGGTCCACCGCTGGCGGCTTTTAATAACCCGTTGTACAACCACCACCATGATGATGACCAGTCCCAATACTGTACCTCCTACAGTTACTATGAAGGCAGGATACCAGTCAGATGCCATAAATGGTTCCAAAGGAAGCATTATGGCGCCTATGGCAAGTGATATTGCTCCTCCTGTTCCAAGTACACCAAAGCCTGATGTGAAAATTTCTGCCATTATCAGTCCGATCCCCAGCAGCAATAAAATAACGCCGGTGGTATTCACATCAAACAAACCGATTCCATATATTCCCATAATTATGAGGATCAATCCACCTACTTCAGGAACAATGGTCCCCGGAGCACTTAAACCCAGATAAATACCCAGGACACCAGCCATCAGAACCAAAAAAGCTACCTGTGGATTACTGAGCCAGTTTTGAAGCCTTTCTGCAAAAGTCATTTCATCCTGCACAATGGGCACATCAATAGTGTTCAGTTTGTAGATTTCGCCCAGCTTCAAAATTTCTTTTCCGTCAATTTTATTCAACAGTTCATGAACATTACCTGCTAAATAATCTATCATGCCCTTTTCCAGTGATTCCGTTGAGCCAAGTGACAGGTTCTCGGTAACAAATCTTTCGGCAATATCACCCGGCCTCCCCTTTTCTTCGGCTGTATTACGCATGTAGGAGGCATAAAAAGTGATGGTTTTTTCGGCTGCATCCCCTGCGCCTTCCGGTGAAATAGCAACAGGCTGGGCAGCACCAATAGTTGTACCCGGAGCCATAGCTGCAATGTCAGAAGCCATTAATATAAATGTGCCTGCTGACCCGGCAATCGCACCTGAAGGAGCAACAAGGACTGCTACAGGCATAGGGACATTCATAAATAATTCGTTTATTTTCATGGTTGCATCAACCAAACCTCCGGGCGTGTTTATCCTGACTATCAACAATTGTGATTCCATATTTTTGGCATTTTCAACCTGCCGCTTAATAAAATTTTTCTGACCGGTGGTTATTACACCTTCAACCTCGATCAGGTAAACAGTCCGTGCGTAACTTTCGTTTTTGTTAAGAGTATCGGGAGGTGCAGCTGAGGCAAATATCAGGGTGGTGGTTGCAAAAAACAAAAAAACAGCAACCATTATGAATTTATTTAGTTCTAATTTTTTCATCCTAAAATAAGTAGTTCTTGTAATTAATTCAGATATCGGCTATAACGGATCAACTTTTCCGGATAAGATACATAAATCCATGGTAATTTGCAAAACCTTATTGACCCGGATCTTTATCAATAACGATTAAATTTTTATTTTCAGCATATTGCGGGTGTTTTACTTATTACCGCATTCGATAAATTTGCTTACAAAATACTCCTCCCTAAGTTGATTTCGTGCTTTTTCTGGCAGGTATCAACCAGAATTACAAATAAGATTGTGAAAGACCTTTTTTACCTGAAGACATAATATAATAACATTCTGAAAAACTGAGTTATTATAAAGATCCATTTTACCAAAAAGGTCGTTAGATTTTCAGGCTTTATTTAGAAATTCGTGGAAATGGAAATGTGGAAATTAAAATCTGAAAAGATTGATTAACTTCAGGACAGTTATTAAAAAATATTAGGTCACATGTGATTATCCTTTCCCAAATTATGTTATTTAAATTTACAATAGTTAATTGTTTAAAAGTGGGATTTAATACTGTCAACTCCAGGGTTTTCTTTATTTTACTTCTGCTTTTAAATTCATTAGGTTCTTATGCCCAGGTCAAAGACATAGGGTTGCCATCAATTGTAAATCATTCCCGAAGTGAGTATAATGCAGGTACTCAAAACTGGAGTATTACCCAGAGCAAGAATGGTTTCATGTATCTTGGGAATAATGACGGAATTCTGGAGTTTGATGGAACAACCTGGAAAACATATCCTGTTCCCAACTCATCTGTTGTAAGGTCTGTTCTGGCTGTCGGTGATACAATTTACACCGGGGCTTTTGAGGAAATCGGTTATCTTGCTCCTGACAGGGACGGAAGGCTAACCTACTATTCACTGAATTATCTGATACCTTCAGTATCCTCTGGTATTGATGAGATCTGGAATATTTACGAATTCAACGGGAAGGTTATTTTTCAATCCTATAATTATATCTTTATCCTCTCAGGAGAAGAGGTCAGGATTATCGAACCATTGAGCAGATTCAGCATGCTTCATCTGGTAAATGACCAGTTTTACGTGGTTGACACAGATCACGGTTTAATGTTGCTGGAGAATGATAGTTTAAAGCTTGTAA
Source organism: Bacteroidales bacterium (assembly GCA_007134675.1). GTDB lineage: Bacteria > Bacteroidota > Bacteroidia > Bacteroidales > PUMT01 > PXAP01. The sequence continues at coordinate 311 of SLKJ01000146.1, read as the reverse complement.
GTAACCACCCCATATTTTTCCGGAATGAGATCAGAAATATTTTGCCTCTGTTCAGTGGTGCTCTCCTTATTGGCACCTCCAATGACGGGTTATTTCTGTTAAACCGGGAGGATAAAAGGATTATTCCATGGGATACAGATGTTAACAGCCGGATAAAGCAGGATAACCTCTTTTCAGCGATCAGGCTGTCAAATGGTTCTCTTGCTTTTGGATCGGTAAGCAATGGGATCTATTTAAGTAATCAGGAGGGACAAATTCTTCAGCATGTTAATCGCTATAAGGGATTGCAAAATAATACCATCCTCAGTCTT
>SLKJ01000040.1 GCA_007134675.1 Bacteroidales bacterium | reverse complement strand
GAGCAAGCAACTTTTTTGAACTGGCAGTTGCCGTTGCAATTGCCCTGTTCGGTCTGCAGTCACCCGCCGCGCTTGTAACGGTAGTAGGGGTGCTTGTCGAGGTGCCGGTCATGCTTTCACTTGTAGCCTTTGCCAACAGAAAAAAATATTGAAATATGATTATGCAGGTCGTTGGTTTACTGCACTACATCGCACTTTTGTTACATGTTAAAGCTAACTAAATCTGACGCTTATGAAATTAGCACTATTCAGCGACATCCATTCCAATCTGCCGGCACTGGATGCCCTATTCCAGGATATTGATGATAAAAAGCCAGATTCTGTATACTGCCTCGGCGACCTGGTCGGATACAATATATGGCCTAATGAGGTTATCAATCAAATTAGAAAGCACCGTATCCCGACAATTGCCGGAAACTATGATTTCGGAATAGGAAGAAAAAGTGACGATTGCGGTTGTGCATACAAGACAAATGAAGAAAGGGAAATGGGCAAAATATCCATTTCCTTTACAAACGATACCATCGGGGAATCACAAAGAGAATATTTAAAGAACCTTCCCCGGCACATCAGGCTGGAGCTTCTGCAAAATGATGAAAAACTTAATTTGCTGTTGGTTCACGGAAGTCCAAGAAGAATAAACGAATACCTTTTTGAGGATCGTGATGAGAAAAGCCTTTTAAGAATCATGGAACAGGCAGATGCTGATATCATGTGCTTCGGACACACCCACAAACCCTATCACAGGATATTGAAATCTGGCACTGAAGATTCGATTCGTTACCGGCACGCCGTAAATATCGGTTCTGTTGGCAAGCCAAAGGATGGTGACCCCCGGGGTTGCTACGTTATTCTTTCATTGGATGAAACCACCTCAATAAAGGATAATTCATCGGTTGGGGTTGATTTTATCCGTTTCAACTATAATATTGAAAAAGCAGCTGCTGCAGTGGAAGATAGCGTTCTTCCTGATGAATATGCCATGTTGCTCAGGAATGCATATTAGAGTGCAGTCAGCTTTTCAATTCCTGCCAGGAAGATGATTTAATTTTAAACAGGTAAAAATGGAAGATACAAATGCAAAAGAACTTTTACGTGCACTGACTCTAAAGGATGCCGTGGGTGTTGGATTGGGTGCAATTATCGGTGCGGGAATTTTTGTCGTTACCGGTGTTGCAGCAGGAGTTTCAGGTCCGGCTTTTATTGTCGGTCTTATAATCGCAGGTATTATTGCTGCTTGCAATGGCTTAAGTTCCGCACAACTGGCATCAATATATCCCCAATCAGGAGGCACATACGAATATGGTTACAGATTGCTGAATCCTTATTTCGGTTTTTCTGCAGGATGGATGTTCCTGGTTAGCAAATTATCTGCCGCAGGCGTGGTTGCGATAGGTTTTGGAAGCTATTTTTATCAATTAGTACCAATTGCCTCCCCATTGGCAATTTCCGTTTTTGCAGTAATTTTTCTTACTGCGGCAAATTATTTCGGAATTAAGAAAGCAGGAATGCTAAATCTTTTAATTGTAAGCATTACACTGCTTTCACTATTGTACTTGGTATTCAGCGGCATTCCTGCTGTAAACTCTGAAAATTTCAGACCTTTTGCCCCATTTGGCATATCAGGAATTGCGGAAGCCTCTGCACTGCTATTCTTTGCTTTTACAGGTTATGCAAGGATTGCCACTCTTGCTGAAGAGGTCAGGGAGCCGGAAAAAACAATCCCAAAGGCGGTTATTATTACAATTTTCACAGCTATCCTCCTTTATACGGCTGTTTCTTTTGTTGCAATCGGAGTGATCGGAACAGAAAGAATGGCAGACAGTAAATCGCCACTGCAGGTTGTTGCAGGAGCATTAACCTCTCCTGCAATCAATACAGTAATTACCATAGGAGCCTCCACGGCCATGCTGGGTGTTTTACTGAGCCAGATCCTGGGAATAAGCCGCATGATGCTGGCAATGGGACGCAGAAACGACCTCCCTGTGGTTTTTCAGTCGATTCATCCTGCTTACCGGGTTCCGCATTCAGGGATAATAATAACAGGCATAATTGTTTTATCACTTACTTTGACAGGATCATTTGAGTTTATTATCAGAACGGCCTCTTTTACTATTTTGCTGTATTACAGTATTACCAACATAGCTGCACTAAAACAACCACGAAGGGAACAAATCTATGGCAGGTCCATCCCGGCGCTGGGACTTGCCGGCTGTTTGATCATGTCAGTTTCCCTGCCTTTGAATGTCATTCTGTCGGGCATCGGGGTTCTTATTGCAGGATTTGTATTAAGAATTGTATTACACAGGTTCTACAGCCCCAAAGAGTAAAAAAACTTGCATGCAAATGAAAATAACCAAAATTAAACAACCGGTTTATCTTGATTATAACGCAACAACGCCGGTCGACCGCGAGGTGGCCGAAGCGATGCTGCCGTATGTTCATACCCATTTTGGCAACCCGTCAAGCTCCTATTTTGCCGGCAGGCTTACCAGGCAGGCAATAGAATCTTCCAGGGAACAGGTAGCAGGTCTCATTGGCTGCCGGCCTTCTGAAATTGTGTTTACCAGCGGAGGCACTGAATCGAATAATCATGCCATAGCCGGTGCCGCATTTGCAAACCTGAAAAAAGGAAAGCATATTATTACCTCCGCCATCGAGCATCCTGCGGTAATAAATGTATGTCGCTATCTTGAACTTTTCGGGTTTGAGGTCACTTATCTTGCTACCGATGAAAACGGTGTTGTCAATCCTTCCATTGTGGAAGACGCCATACGGCCTGACACGGTTCTAATTACCGTGATGCATGCCAATAATGAGACAGGAGCGATCCAGCCGGTAAATGAAATAGCCTCCATTTCCAGAAGAAAGAATGTCCTTTTTCATACGGATGCGGCACAGTCGGCAGGCAAGATCATAACGAATGTCGCAGTCATGCAGCCTGATCTACTTTCGATTGCCGGCCATAAAATGTATGCACCTAAAGGGATAGGCGCCCTGTATATCAGGGATGGTGTCAGGATACAGAACCTGATGTATGGCGGTGATCAGGAAAAAGGTATGAGGCCTGGCACTGAAAATGTGGTTCATATCGTGGCACTTGGCAAGGCCTGTGAAATCGCCGCTCGTGATCACGATAAAAACCACAGCATCATGCTATCAGCAAAGACCGGGCTTTTCGGGGGACTAAAAAAGAAGCTCGGCGGAAGGATCAGGCTGAACGGAGATTTTTCCGGGACTCTTCCCAACACACTGAGTATAGCCTTTGAAAATATAAATGCACGTAAGCTGGCATCACAGATCGGAAAAGAAGTGCTGGTCTCAACCGGTGCCGCCTGTCATTCCGGTACGGGTGAAATATCATCCGTACTGAAAGCTATGAATATTGACCGGAAAACAGCTGACGGCACAGTGCGCATTTCAACCGGCAAATATACACGGCCTTATGAAATTGATCTTGCCGTGGAGATCATATGCAATGCAGTAATGCAATTATACTGATACAGTATCCGGAATCCGGAACTAAATTCTATAAATCTGAAAAACTAAATGTTATGCAAAAGATCCTGATTGTTATTAACGATGGTCCGTATGGCACCGAAAAAGCCTATAATGCATTGAGACTTGCCAACCAGATTGTTAAAGACCATGAGCAGGTTGAAGTAAGGATATTCCTGATGGCCGATGCAGTCACCTGCTCTCTGGCAAACCAGAAGACTCCCAATGGCTACTACAATATTGAAAGGATGATGAAATTCGCAATTTCCAAAGGCGCAGAAGTGAAAATCTGTGGTTCCTGCATGGATGCCCGCGGGGTCAGGAATGCAGAGCTTGTTGAGGGTGCAGAACCCAGCACTATGGCCGAATTCACCGGCTGGGTAATTGACAGTGATAAGGTTGTTTCATTTTAGTTGATCTAAAAACCCACGTCTTTTAGGCACAATCATGTCTTGGTGGGGCTTTGCCCGAAAGGCTTGTGTGTTGCAAAAACTTCGCGATGCTGATCTGCGTGGCCGCCCTTGACAACATGCTGTTTGAAAATTAAACTTTCATCTTATTTTTGCACCATAATTTTTTTAATCATGCTAAAAGCTCTCAATAAACAACTGGAGAGATGGTACTTCCCGGTATCATTCAAATATATTACACTTGCAGTTTATATTTTACTGATTTTCTATGGTTTTTTAGGCTATACTACCGATTCAACTTTGATTGTGCAGCTTCGGAATACCAACTTCGGGAACCTGATTGTCTGGTCCTACTGGTGGCCCCTGATTGTTCTTCTTGCAATTCTGTTTGGCCGCATCTGGTGTATGATCTGTCCTGTTGAAATCATCACAAGTTTCTCCTCCAAAATAGGCCTGAAAAGAAAAACCCCTGCCTGGTTGAAATCCGGCTGGGCAATTACTGTTTTTTACCTTATAATACTTTTTATAGGAATACAGGTTCTGGCCATCGGGATCCGTTATACATGGCAGTATATATGCTGGGGATTGTTGTGGTGTCGATCATCATCGGACTTATTTATGAAAAGAACGCCTTCTGCGGGTATGTTTGTCCGGTCGGATACAACCTTGGTCTCTATTCAAGGTTCTCGCCAATAGGATGGCGCGTAGGCAGCAAAAAAGTATGCGACAGCTGCAAGGACAAATCCTGTATCCACAAGATCTATCTGTATAATCAGAATTATAAAAGCTGCGGTGTTGGTCTTTACCCCGCCACAGTAGAAGATAACTCAATTTGCATTATGTGCGGAGGATGCCGCAAGTCATGCGGAACCTATATTACCGGGGATGGAGAAGGACGACCGAATCCCGGGTTCAGATATACCGGCTTTGATGAGATGTTCTCATTAAAGCCTCTTAATACTGCCCAGATGTTCTTTGTGTTCATTCTGTCCGGATTTATAATATCACAGATTTGGACAGAATGGAATGTTACAACCAGTATACTTAACCAGGTAAGCGGCACAATTCTGTCACCTATGCAATTAGCCGGTACCGGTTTTGGTAATTTATTACACGGGGTCATCATTTTTGCCGCTATTCCGTTAATAATCTGGTTTTTGCCCTTTATTACAGGACGTCTGGCAGGTGCCTCTATTAAATTAAAAGAGTACTTTCTCAATTACGGAATTGTGTTTATCCCGATCGTTGCTGCAGGTCATTTGAGCAAATCATTAATTAAAAGCATATTGAGAATACCTTATTTCGAGCACTTGTTCGGTGATCTTGCCGGAGTAAGAACAGCGCAGGGAATTATTGTCGGTGAAATAAGCCTGGGTCAGATCCCCGTCTGGCTGAATCTTTCTCTTTCAATTATTATAACCGCGGTAATCGTTGCCGGTATCTGGATAAGTTTCAGACTTGTCAGGCTGATGAACCAAAAAATGGGGCTGGCCGGGAGCGGAATTGCCATGTACCTCATCCCGGTAATTTACGGAAGCATTTTCTTTTTTATGATAGTAATTTGGCGGTGGTTTTAGCTACCATTGAAGGTACCCAAAAAAAGTCATATTGTAGTTAGCAACTTTAGTCTGACGCTCCCCGGGGAGCGTTTCTTTATTATACTCGGCAGGGCCCCTCCAGCCAGTGCAATGCGGAGTTTGAAACGGCACAGGTTCTCCAGATAATCTTTGTCTGCCGTAGGATGATGGGGGTTCATTCGGCCGTTTTTGCCTGAACATTTGGAATGACAATATGTTATACTTTAAAGGACTGAATCGATCATAAAAACTTTCCATATGACTAAAACAGCCATCTTGTACAGTATAATTCTTGCTGTTGCCTTTTCCTTTACCGGACCGGCTTCAGCACAGCAGCTTGATCACAGGGAAGATTACAGGATGAATTCTGTTTCCGGCGGGAACTTCCGTGATTATGTAACCGAAAACATTGATGAAGGAGATCTATGGGCCCGTTCCATGCGAAAGCTGGGTACCTTTCATAACCTCATGCACGAAATGATGAGTGATCTGGCCAGGTATGGTGAAATCAATGAAAAGGGAAACCTGGTGCCCGATTTCGGGGTGCGGATCTCTGGTGGTGACTGGGGGCAGTACAGGAAGAATAAGGAAGAGGCAGGAATTGAATCTGAATGGCATGATTTTGTGCGGATAACAGAGATCATGCATGACAGGGTACACCATGCAATGTATAATACCCTTGTGTATGACAATGAAAACAGGGGCCGGGGCCTGGATATGGATGATTATACCGGCGGCAGACCGGTTTATCCTGCTGAGCAGGTTTTTCCCGAACCGTGTGAAGTCAATATAACTAAAATTTCGCCTGACGATTTCCGTGAATTTGTCTGGTATACAGATTTTGAGGATAGGCATCTGCATGCGGCAGTGCAAAAAATGCAGGTTTTCTCCGAAATGATGTATGACCTGATGGACTTATGGGCAAGATATGCAAGTCACATGCAGGAAGGAGCCTGCAGTCCCTCGGAGTATAACGGTCAGATATCAGGAGGGGATTGGGAAGATTTTTCAAAACAAGTGATGATGTGCAAAGATGATAATTGGCGTGACCTGGTAAGGTCGGTTAATCTTATGCATGATCGCATAAGCCACATGAACTACATGATTGTCCGTTATTTCAATAACCAGAATTTGACCAGAGATGAAATTATCCAGGTCGGAGGCCCGCTGTATTTACTTCATGCTCCACCTTTTACTTTTTTAAACATGTAGTGAGGTTTTGCAAAGACTATCATGGCCGGCTGTCACATACATATTCAAAGTATAGTCGTTCAGGATGCCGGCAGTTCGTATTGCCACATAACTTGTCAATCGCCGGCACCTTTCAACACGCTCACCTCTGTCAGCCTTATATCCTGATCTCTTAACCCAGTTAGTGACGCAATCGGAGGAAACCGGGGATACTTTCGTTTTGGATATAGATGAGGCCTTTACATTTCCCTATTCTTCTCAAAAACCACCTCCGGCAGCACAATCCTTATTTCCCTTTCAGAATCGGCGCCCTTCCAGTAGGTGATGAAGTTCACCCTGGCTGATTTTAACTGGTAGTTTTTTGCCTGGAGGGATTCTATTTCCTTCTGAAAACTTTGTGAAAACTTAAGCACAGCTTTGCCATGGGCGCTTAAACCCTGGTCGCCGTCTGTTTCCAGTTGGTCGCCACTCATCAACCTCGATACAAGAGGCCCACGGTGAGTAAAATAACTTAGCCAGACATCCTTATGGCCAGGGTGCAGGGTAATTTCATCGGGCGATTGGTAAGTGTTTTTGTCGTCGGTTATCTCCAGGTTTTCCGCTGTATAGCCATTGAAATAGTTTCCGTTTAGGTGAATGGTCAGTCTCTTTTTCGCCCGTGTCATGGCCACATACAGGAGGCGTTTATCAGCATCATCCGAAAGGTAATAATCCTCGAGCATCAGATAAATGTTATCGAATTCTTTTCCTTTTGCCTTGTGGATGGTTGAGACCAGTATCGTTTCCCCGGGTTCCCCAATAAAGTCCTCGAGCTTTGATTCCTGGATGAATACTTCCAGGTCGGATTTATACCTGATCCGCGGATTTGCAGCTTCAAATTCTTTTATGATCTGCCCGCAAATCTCCAGTTTTGAACTTTTCAGGAATCTTCCGGCTAGTTCCTTTTTGGCATTTTTCCATGCTTCGTCGGTTATGGTCACATTGTCGCCGGTATTAACCTTGTCGAGGAGATAGCGGACTTCAACGAGGTTGCGCAGACTGAATCCGTCATTGGTCTGGATAAGCTTTGCCTTTACACCGTTTCTCAGCAGCAGGCCTGTTACCTTCAGTGCCTCTTCGTTGGATTTTGTCAGCACGCAGGTTGTTCCGGATAGTTCGGCCGAGGTAATGTCGGTGACCAGCGGGGTGATCAGGTTGCCGCTCTGATACCTGAATATTCTGATTTTTCCGTTATCAGGCCGGGCTGATACAATTGGTATTTCTTTCAGCCGATTGCGGATAGTTCTGACAAACTGGTTTGTGAATTCGACAAGATTTTTGCGGCTTCTGAAATTATCATTCAGCTCATGCTTGGCTGCACTTTCTTCAGAAATGAACCGCTTCAGGTATAGCGGACTTGACCCCCTGAATTCATATATGTTCTGGTCGTCATCTCCGACGGCAATTACCCTTATATCTTCATTCTGTTCTATCAGCGCGTTGATAAGCCCGTATTCCTCTTCATTCATATCCTGGGCTTCGTCGATCACGAGCACAGTCTTGCTGATCTTGCTAAATTCAACTTCGCCGTTTTTTATTGTTGATATGGTATCCCGGATAATGGAATCTGATTTTTCCAGGTTTCCCACCCTTCCCAGCAAGTCAAAGCAATATGAATGAAAGGTCTTGATTTCAATGAAGTTCGCGGCATTTCCAATGAGTCCCAGCAATCGTTTCTTGAACTCGGTTGCTGCAGCCCTTGAAAATGTCAGCATGAGCAGCTGCTCATATTTTACATCTTCCATCAGGATAAGCGATGCCAGCTTGTGAACCAGCACCTTTGTCTTTCCGCTGCCGGGACCTGCAGCAACGACTATGGTCCTGGCCTCCTTATCTTTAATAATTTGAAGCTGGGCAGGCGAGAGTTCACCGAAAAGTTGCCTGAATTTTGCCGGCGTGATGGTTCGTTTTATTTCATCCTGCCTGG
>SLKJ01000084.1 GCA_007134675.1 Bacteroidales bacterium | reverse complement strand
GGCGTTCTTTTATCTGTTGGCGTTCTTTTATCTGTTGGCGTTCTGTTACCTGGCGGCGGTCCGCTGCGCAACTGTGTTTCACATTGCGCTGTTGTTCATCTGTCCGGGGGTGTTCATCTGTCCGGGGGTGTTCTGCTACCTTTAAATAACGGTTAACCCTCTCATTGTATTTATTCATTACAGTGAACTGGTAATTATTTGGAAAATACTTCAGCTCATACCTCAGAATCCTGAAGTTACATGAAAAAGTATCATCATCCATATGAGAATACTTCCTCCTGATCCATGACAGGGATTTCCTGTAAAGGTAATTATCCAGATTGCCTGTCAGCGTGCCGGATAGCAGTTTCTCGATCAGCCTTTTCACAGCAGGTTCATTATTATGGCATTTAAAGCTTTTTCTATCCGTTAAATCCGGATAATAGCTTTTTGCCCAGCCATTCTGGTCAACAAATTTTTGGTACATTGAACTGTTGAAAAGAGGTACCAGGAAAGCTGTTTCGGTTGCTGTATACCTGTTATGATCGCTGATAAACAGGTGGTTGCTGTCTACGAAGTAGTTTATGCAAAAGTTCCTGTATGAATTAAAAAGAAACAGCTTCTTGAAAATGGTAAGAAGTGTTCTTACCAGCCATAACCGTTCCGGCTCGGTTACTATAAAGTAGTCAATATCATCTTTTTTTGCCGCAAAACCTTTTGACAAAGAACCGGATATAAATACGCCCCGTACGAAGGGGAACCAGGATATAAGCCGGGAAAATCGCCGTGCGGTACTCATCCTTGCGTCTGCTCTTTTATTGCCATTAAGACGCCTGATAACATTCTGCTTTTTTCTTCCCACATAATAAAATCCAGCAGAATGATTAATAAGTCCCTTATTTTGCAGCATATCAATGGCTGCCTCTGCATCATCCCCGGCTTCACCAGAAAAACCGGAATAGGTAATAAGCTCTCTCTTTGTAAGAGGGTATGAGAAAATGTCAAAATAGAGCAAAACTTTCAACAGCTCATCAGCCATACATTGTTAATCTTTATAAATTTTGCCATCTGGTTGAAAAAGAGCCGGAATTATAACCTATACAACACTGATTCAACAAATGAATTCTGAATTAGTTCATTGATTTCCGGTTTTTCAATCCGGCTGAACAGAGAGCCCCGGAAGATAAGGTCAAAACATGGTTTTTTCAATTTAAGTACTTCGGCATCCGGACTTAAAATTACACTGGTTATAATATTAGCTTATGATCTTTTCAGTTGGTAATGATAAAAAAATATCAGTGGTAATGGTAAATAATCATCAGGGTTTTGTAGTTTTAAATTACCATGCAGAAACTAATTGAGGTAAAGGTAGAGTGCTATTCGGGGTATAAGGCTGATGAGAGACCACGCTGTTTTTATATTGGTAACATGAGATTTGAAATACAATCAATTACCGATCGCTGGTATCAGTATCAGGCCGGAGAGGGTTCTGATCCCGCCGATTATTTCAGGATTCAGACTACCGATAGCAAAAATTACATCCTAAAACACCGGCACGACATCAACAGGTGGTATCTTGTTGTCAGGGGTGAAAGTATTACAATGCCGTGTCTCTAAACTCAGAATGCCCATCCTACATTGATGAATGCCAGGAACCTGTTTGTAGTGGGGCTGTAAGAGAAGGTAGTCCTCAATGGCCCTGCTCCTGTCAGGAAGCCTATGTCCAGTGCCGCACCCAGTATGAAATTATCTCTTGTAATTTGGGAAGGCTCAAAGATCACGTAATCAAACAGGGCGGCGTTTATTACCGGTGTTACAAAAAACCGGTCCCATATATTATATTGCCAGCCCATTGCCCCGGCAAGTATTGACTTGGTCATCAGTTCATATTCGTTCAGCCCGGCAAAAGCAACCTGGTCTCTCAGATAGGTGTTTAATCCTCCTACGTTGAACATATTTAAAAAATCCTGGTTATAATCAAAATTGTAACCGGCCTGGAACTGCGTAAATGAAGTTACTGTAGTAGTGACAGGTATATATGACTCCCAGTTGATCGTAGCCTGCAGGAAATTATTCATTTCTATGCCGATGTCTGACATGGTCAGATGGTTTCCGTCAATATCAGTAATAGTGAGAGAGGGATCCTGGTTAAAATACCATGTGGCAGAGAGTGAACCTCTCTGTCCCCTCTCTGGGAAAGCATGCCTGTTCACTGAATGCATTCTCCATCTCAGGAAGCTTTTCATGCCTCGGTTGTTACCTTCTATCCGGATGTCTGACCGGGTTCCGGGGGTAAGGCTCTGGTAATAGGATGCGGCACCACCACTCAGGTAGCTTCTCCTGCCTGTGATCCTGTTGACAGAGGCTTCTAAATGGGTGTAACCCTGACTGTACCTTGAAACCGGTTCAAAATCCTCGTATACATCGAACGAGAAAAAGTCGCCTGAAAAATTAGTATTTATCCAGGTCCGCTGCCGGTCATCGATAAAAAAGTCAAGTCCGGCATAAATGGCGGGTTTCTCTCCTATACGTGCTCTGACTTCTGCCGAAAGGTTATATAACAGGAATTTATTTGCAGAGATACCGGTAATTATTCCGACGCCAAGAAATGAATTGTAGTGTATCGCAGCGCTGATCCTGCTGAAAGGGGCCTCAAAAAAATTTAAAGTCAGTCTTGCTTCAGGGCCTTTTGGGGAGATTCTTTCCAGATTATAGCTTATCCTGCTGAAATACCCGGTAGCAAAGAACCTGTTTGTCATCCTGGTTAAGTCGCGAGGCCTCAGTGTGTCACCCTTGCTGATTCCTGCCATGTCTCTGATAAAACTCTGCCTGACCCTGTCAAGTCCGTTATAGGCAATGGAATCTACGAGAATGAAATCAGAGCGGGGTGCTTTTGCCTGCACAGCCATAACACCATCTCCCGGATCTTCCTGGTTGTCATAAGGTTTAACCTTGCTATCCTCCGTCTCATATTGAGCGGTCCGGTAATCTTGTTTTTCTCCTGATCTTGTCGCTTGCTGTGCCCTGGCGAGCTCCTCAAACCTGCTGTAATATTGTCTTGCTGCTCTTTTTCCTCTGTCGATAATTTCACGGGTATTATCAAAGTTTGCGGCGGTAAACCCTTTCAGATCCGGTTCGATATATATATCTGTAATCTCCCGGTTAATCTTAAACCTTTGGGCATCATGGATAAATCCCATCTGGTAAATTATGTCAACCGGTGTAACCAGGTCAGTAGCCGGTCTTAGTCCCTGCGACACATTCATACCTATAACAAGATCAGCTCCCATCTCTTTTGCTACATCAACCGGAAAATTGTTAACAACACCTCCGTCAATAAGCTTTCGGCCCTTGCGTTCAACTGTTGTGAGAACTGCCGGAATGGATATGCTTGCCCTTATAGCTTTAACCAGGTCGCCCTCCTTCATAACTACAGCTTCACCGGTCTCTATGTCGGTGGCAACGCAGGCGAAGGGTATGCCAAGATCAGAAAAATCATCAATATGTCTGACATGGAAAAACAGTTCCTGCAGGATGTTCCACATTTGCTGGCCTTCTATTACACCTGTTTTTATCTGGAACCTTCTCTTTTGAAAAGGTAGTTCAACTATGTTCCTCTCGAAGTTTTCCCGGTGGCGCAGGTGCACATTTTCAAGTTCGGCAAACCGCCCGAAAACCGAGTTCCAGTCCATCGAAAGGGCAAACTCTTCAATTTCGGCAGAGGTATAACCGGAGGCATACATGGCTCCGGCTATGCTACCCATGCTCGTACCCGTTATATAATCAATCTTCAATCCTGCACTGTCAATTATATGAAGCAGACCCACATGCGCAAGTCCCCTTGCCCCACCACCGCTAAGTGTCAGTCCGATAGAACCCGGTCCATCGGTTTCAGGTGAGGAGCCGGACAGACAGATGCCTGGTTGGGCCAGCAAAACCAGCAAGAGGACTATTATGGCTGTTCTGGCTGAAGGTCTGTCAGCAAGTTCTGTTAAGCGGCAGGTTAAAAATGACCGATTCATGTGACTTTCAACAATATCCAGGATTTTTGGCAATGTGGTCTGAGATCAGCACACGTCCTATAAAGATAACCAAAAAGTCAGATATTTAATTGCACTAAAGAGTTTACCCTGAGGACAAGCATAGAGTATCCGGTAATCATTAATGATATTGATGAAAAATCAATTCCCGGATATATCAAAGCAGATATGGCAGCCCTTTGCTACTGCTTCTGATAATAAACCCTTGCATCATCCCCCAGCATAACCAGACTTTCGCCATCCCATGCAAGCGGCTTTAATATCTCCTGTCCGTTATGTGTAACAGTAACCCGGTCATTTTCAATTGAATAACTATATGTTTGGCCCATATACACAACCTCGTTATCGGAAAAAACCAGGTCGCCCTGCATTCTTGCCATCATTTCGTTATCCATGCCGATATTAAGGGCATACCTTGTGCAGGTCCACGTCCCTGGCAGTATATCTGCAGAAATTGGTAAAAATTCATCACCGTTGCCCGGGGAACGGTCACTGGACGAGCCTCCGCAACCAGTTAAACTTAATACTAAAATACTAAGCAGCAGCAAACCTGTTAATTTTTTCATAGCTGATTATTTTTTGAAATAGTATTTGATGTGGTAATGCATAAAGCAAATATATAAAAACGATAGCGGGCTGGCAAATATCTTCTTTTCAAAGCTGAAACATATGCCTTGCATGCCCTGGTTATTTGAACATTATCATGTCGGGAAGCCCTGAAATATTATTTTTTCGATCCACCAGAGGTAGCTGAGGTTATTAAATCTTTTTCAGGCTCATAATAATGTCATTTTGGTAAAAGTTTTATACCTTTATCTATCAGGGTGTAACTATGATTTATTAAAAAACTCGATTATGGAAAGACATATAAAAATCAGGTGCGCATTGATTCTTTCAGTGCTTTTTGCTGTAGCTGCCGTATCGTGTGGGAAGGAGGAGCCCCAAGACAATGAAAATTCAGGGAACACTGTTACCTTTATATATCGTGGTGAGGAGGTCACCTATGGAATAGTTGAAGGAGCAAATGGCCGGTTATGGATGGACCGTAACCTGGGCGCTTCACAAGTAGCTACTTCAACCACCGATGAACTTGCTTATGGTGACCTGGTCCAGTATGGCAGGAGGGATGACGGTCACCAGGACAGAGGAAGCAGCACTACAACAAATCTTAGTAAAACATATTTCCCGCATAATTATTTTATTCTGTCGCAGGCCTGGCCATTTGACTGGCTCGAGGAGCAACAGGATGCTCTATGGCTGTTACTTCTGGGCACTAATACAGTCCTTAATAATATCTGTCCGGAAGGGTGGGTCGTGCCCTGGGAAGCGGATTTTCATGCTGAAATCCTTAGCTGGGATACCGTCGACGCGGCTGGTGCATTCGCCTCCCCGCTAAAATTGACCCTTGCCGGCAACCGCAACCGTCATAATGGTAATGTCCAGGGTGTGGGTACTTGGGGCAGCTACTGGTCAAGAACAACACGTCAAATCGACAAGAAGGCCCTAAACATGTCCATCTACGGTGCATCTGTGGTCCCTGTCAATCGGGCATACGGACTCTCTGTTCGTTGCATTAAGGATGAAGATCCATAAATCCATTTAATCGGTATCTCACAGGTAAATTCGGGAGTACAGTGATATAGATGTTCTTCCTGAAGGGGAAGTTTAATTATCTTTCACCGGGTTTTCAAGATCAAAGGTGGCCTTGAAAAGCAGCTCATCATGGTATAAAAGCATATAGCTGTAGGTTCGCGGCTCCTCTGAGAGTTCTACCCTCCACACTGCATCGCATGAGCGGGGGATCAGCTCGCAGGTATAGTCGTCGCCTGGGAAATCCTGCCTGAGGGCAGTTCCGTTACCGTCACCGTATCCGCCGTACATGGTTATCTCTTCAGGTGTGCCGTCATCATGCCGGTGGTCATGCCTGAAGCGCAGCTTTCCGTCCTCAACAAGGAACATCCAGGTTCGGGAATGATCATCATCAAGATGAAAAGGCACATAGATCCTGTCATCTTCGCATACAGTAACGTGCATCATGAACTCCATATGAGCCCAGCTTTCCCTACCTTCGGCCATAAATACCTGCTCACCCCTGAATGACTGTCCGCAATACTGTGCCAGGTTATTGAAAAAAGCCTTTTCAGCCGGATCAATAAGCCCGGAACCATACTGCGCCAGATCTTCAGCCTTGCTGCCGGTTTGCTCCCTGCAACCTGATGGAAGAATCAATGCAACACAAAAAAGGATCACTGCTAAGGAATTGGATTTTTTCATTCGTATATTATAGTTAGCAATTTGTTTAACAATATGTTACTAATTCATGATCCGGATATTCTGCTTTTCAATTCCAATGGAACCCTCATGCCTTATACATATTATTTTGTCTGCCGAAGGCTTAAGGTGATTTCATATCAATAAACTAACGTTCGAAAATAGTTAATCTATCTGTTAAAGTTTATAATGTAAGAGGGAATAAGATGTGAAAATGTTAAAAAACGGTTTCCATAATTGGATTCAGTAATTTACCTGGCTTGGAAATACTGACGGAATGTTGTTTTCGGAAAACTTTTTTAAAAAATTAATATAAATTTAGCCCTGATGCCTTGGGTATAGCACTGACATATTATTAATGAAGGAAAAAACAAAAAGACGTTTCAGCCGGGTCGCCGGGTTGTATGATTTTTTCGAATGGCCTTTTAAAAAGAAGTTCTCGAGGCTGCGAAAAAGGCTTGTGAAGAATGCAGAGGGAAGAACCCTTGAGGTAGGAATAGGTACTGGCAACAATATCCCGTTTTATTCAGGCAGTGTAGAGCTTACCGGCATAGACCTCAGTGAAAAAATGATCAGTATTGCAAAGAATAAGGTACAAGGAGGGACTGACGTGAATTTGCAGGTGATGGATGCGGAGGAAATGCTTTTTGACGATAACTCCTTTGATACGGTGGTTACTTTTGGCACCCTGTGTTCAATCCCTGATCCTGACAGGGGACTGAAAGAGATAAGGCGGGTATGCAGGGACGGGGGGAAAATTATGATGCTTGAGCATGTACGCAGCAATAACAGGATAGCCGGAAAATTGATGGATCTGGTCAACCCTATCACCCGCCGGCTCATCGGTGACAATATAAACCGTCGCACCTATGAAAACCTTATAAATGCCGGATTCAATCCCCGGGACATAATTGTTGAAGATATCGGGGCAGATATCATAAAATTGTTCCGGATTACAAACAACAAAAAAGGTGGAGGCTGACCAATCATATAGTTCCAGTCACCAGGAAAACCTGCATTTTGTTGAATTGCAACCAGAATGGTCTATAACAGATGATTTTTTATGCTGCAAATGGTGCTTTGTCTTTCCTGTTCTCTGTTGCCTGACAGTCGTCGGACTGATGGAAACAGGATCTGCAGGCAGGCGTGTTATACCGGAATGGTTTTTGTTCTTTATTCTATAATCAAAATAAGTTCTTATGGAACTGGATAAAAGACAGCTCTACAACATGCCATGGTCCATAAATGACAGTCCCCTGGGCTGGCTGGAGGTGACTGATGTGTGCAATATTAATTGCAGAGGCTGCTATCGCAGGAACAGATCAGGGCACAAGCCGATTGATCAACTCAGGGAAGAGGTGTTGTTTTTAAAGAAGTGGCGTAATTCTGATTCAATTGCAATTGCCGGAGGCGAACCGACTCTGCATCCTGATATTCTTGATCTGATAGAGTTTATAAAAAGCAGCGGCATGAAGTCGCTTATAATTACGAATGGTTACGGATTGACCCGGGAGAAGCTCACTGAGCTGAAGTCGGCAGGACTCACCGGACTCAGTTTTAATATCAATGCCACCCAGGAACGGCCCGAATTCCAGGATCTGGATGAAGTTACCAATGCAGCGCTGAATGATATACGTTTGAAATATGCCATAATGGTAGCTGATACTGGTGGTCTGACAGCAGGATTCAAAATTACGGTCGACAACAAGACAATAAATGATGTTCCTGGTTTCGTTCAGTGGGCTGTCAGTAATGCCGGGTTAATCAACAGCATTACAATGGTTACATTCAGGGGATTACCAGTCAGCCGGGAATTTGAATATTATGCCAACGGGAAAAAAATCAGCATCAGCAAAGAAAGCCTTGGATATGCTATCAGTGACCGGGAAAAGGAGAGGATCAGCGTCACCTCCAATGATATATACAAAGTAATCAGGGAACATTTCCCTGAATATGGCGCTAATTCATACCTCGGCGGAACTGCCGATCATACCTCCTTCAAGTGGCTGCTGGGAAATATCATTGTGAATTCAAGGGGAAAACTGT
Organism: Bacteroidales bacterium; assembly: GCA_007134675.1. Lineage (GTDB taxonomy): Bacteria > Bacteroidota > Bacteroidia > Bacteroidales > PUMT01 > PXAP01. The sequence continues at coordinate 319 of SLKJ01000084.1, read as the reverse complement.
TTGGCTCCTATGGAAAGAAGACAATGGAGATAATCCAGGCACTTTATCATTTTATATCCGGATCATATGTCCTCCACCTCAGGAAACGCAAATCCGCCAGGAAGATATTTTTTCTGGCTATGTTTGACAGAACTCTCAGAAGAACCTTCGGAAGGTTCCTGAAATATGTCCTGGTTAATCCTTTCAGGCTTTTTTTCCGGATCAATATACTTAATATTGCAATATTACAGGCTCCTGATGTATTGCCCGACGGATCATGTGATATGTGCGAGAGCTGCCCCGACCTGTGTGTTTATGATGGAAGGCTTGTCCCTTCCTG
>SLKJ01000001.1 GCA_007134675.1 Bacteroidales bacterium | reverse complement strand
TCTTTCTTACAGAATTTAGATTTTACGAGGTCTCATCAGTTATCGTAAAACAGGAAAAAAATCTCATCATAAATGCATTCTTTATTATTCACGAAAGGAAAAAATATTTATTTTCTGTTATGCGTACTGGCAGTTTTTTTTTTATTCCTTCAAATGCCGGTGCTTACTTCACACCATCAGATATAACCATTGACGAAAAATGGGAAAATACCCATTTCGACAAAGTACGTGTGAACTCTCCTGTTTACACAATGCAGGGCAAAACCACCCTCTTTGATACCATACCGGCAAGCAGAACAGACAAATGCAGGTTGCGCGTAACCCTTGCAGCATCAGCCGTCAGTTGGGCAGGCATCCTCATTTTACTTAATGAGGCATGGTACAGGAACTATCCGCGCTCATCATTCCATCTCTACAATGACTGGGGAGAATGGTTTAACATGGATAAAACCGGCCATATCTTCTCATCCTATGCACTGAGCCTGGCAGGAATCCACCTTATGAGACGCACAGGAATGGAGAGGAATAAAGCAGTGTGGACAGGAGGATTATACGGCCCGGTATTTTTATCAACTATAGAGATACTTGACGGGTTTTCAGAGGAATGGGGATTCTCCCTTCCTGATATGGCATCAAACATAGCAGGCTCAGCTATTGCAGTATCGCAGGAGCTTATACTGGGACAGCAGGTTGCAAGGGTTAAATACTCATATCATGAGAGCGGACTGGCAGGATTCAGGCCTGATGCCCTGGGCAGCAACCTGCCTGAGAAAATGCTCAAGGACTATAACGGTCAAACTCACTGGCTTTCTGTTAATCTCTGCAAACTGGGCGGCAGAATGGAGATACTCCCCCCCTGGTTAAACATTGCATTCGGGTACAGTGCATACGGAATGCTGGGCGGTTACTCCAACCCTTCATTTTCAAACGGAACAAAACTGCCCCATTTTGACAGGTACAGGCAGTTCTTCCTGGCGCCGGACATTGATCTGTCGGCTCTGGAAACAGGGTCAGATATAATTAATGCTCTGTTCCGCCGGCTTAATTTTATCAAAATACCCTCCCCGGCACTTGAATATAACAGAGTGGATGGTTTCAGGCTGCATCTGTTGTACTTCTGAGAAAACTGAAATTGAAATTATTTTCGTATATTTAACTCACTTAATAACAAGTTGAATAGTAATTGCTCCAATAAATGAATTTCATATCAGCCCCGGGAGGGAAGAGATTTATTTTTACACTTGTTCTGATTGCAGCCTTTTCACTGAAAACCCTAAATGCATCAGATTCTGCAACCTATACCGGAATAGACCAAAGCAGGCTGGGTTATACCATAGCAGGTTCAGTAGCCGGCTGGGCAGGCATGACTGCATATTTTTACGAAACACTGTACAGGAATAATCTGCACTCATCGTTCAGATTCACAAACGACCTGGGTGAAAACAGAGATATGGACAAATCGGGCCATCTGTTCTCATCCTACACTCTCAGTATGGCAGGAATTCATCTTATGAAACAGACAGGAATGGATAGACAGCGTGCAGCCTGGATAGGAGGCTCATATGGTTTGGCAGTCCTGACAACCAAGGAGATACTTGATGGTTTCAGGGAAGGTTGGGGATTCTCCCTGCCCGATATGGCAGGCAACATTGCCGGATCGGCCCTTGCTGTATCACAGGACCTTTTACTGCAAAAACAGGTTGTAAGGATTAAATACTCCTATAATGAGAGCGGACCGGAAGAATATCGTTCCGGCAACCTGGAAAAAACCGTTGCAGGAAGAATGATTTTCAATTACAAAGGGCAAACTCACTGGCTGTCGCTGAACATAAACTCCCTGGGGGGCAGAATGGAGATATTCCCCGGGTGGCTTAATATTGCATTTGGCCACAGCATATTTGGAATAACAGAAGAATACAGACAGGTATTCATTGCCCCTGATATAGACCTCTCAGCGATAGATACAGGGTCCGGATTCTTTAATGGGGTGCTACAGACACTAAACTTTCTCAAAATACCTTCGCCCGCGCTTGAATATAACAGGGTAGACGGTTTCAGACTGCACCTTTTGTTTTTCTGACACTCACAGCTTACTGGCGTAAATACCTGACTTAACAAACAGGCATGGTAAGGCAGGAACTTTCAGGTTATCACAGGTCAGAATTACTGAGCCTGTCAATTACCCGTCTTTCTCTCTTTGTCGGACGGCCAGTCCCCCTGTCCCGCCGGGCAAAAACAACAAGATTCTTATGAATTGCCTTATCCCTCTCTTCATCCGGGGTAAGATCTTCAAAGTACTTTGCCACCAGCTTTGCCGGCTGACGTTTCTCCACAAGTGCGATCACCCGGTAGCAAAAAACCGACGGTGGTCTTCGCAAATGAATTATATCACCCTCTTTAAGCAATCTGGATGGTTTAACTGCCACCTCATTAATGAGAACTCTCCCTTTACGGCATGCTTCGGCGGACTGGCTGCGGGTTTTGAAAAGTCTCACAGCCCACATCCATTTATCGACCCTGACTTCGTAAATCCTGTCTGATACCTTCTCCATCGACTTGATATTAATATGCAGTCTGAGAAATAAACAAAAGCGTAATTTAACCTACTTATTATTGTACAGGTTCATGGTTCGCTCTATACCAACGGTTACAAAACTGTGGATAGATTCTATTACCTTTTCAATTCTTCCCGGAAGGATAAGCTTTTCCTCACCACTCAACTCACCCAGAACATAATTTACCTGAGCGCCCCTGTTATAATCACCGCCTATGCCGAACCTGAGCCTTGGATAATCCTGCCTTCCAAGCACCTGATTGATGCTATATAAACCATTGTGCCCGCCGTCACCACCTTTTGCCCTGATGCGAATGGTACCAAAAGGAAGGGCGAGGTCGTCGACTATCACAAAAAGATTTTCATGTGAGACCTTTTCCTTTTGTAGCCAGTAATTTACGGCACGACCACTGAGGTTCATATAGGTTGTCGGTTTAAGAAGGAGGCAGGTGCGGGCTTTGTACCGGTAAACAGACACAAAACCATAACGTTTGTCGCTGAAAGAAATATTGGATACTCCAGCCAGGGTATCCAATACCATAAAGCCGATGTTATGCCGTGTACTTGCATATTGTTCACCAAAATTCCCAAGTCCGGCAATCAGATACTTCATATTTACTAATATGTTTGGATCATTATCCGGTTATCTTGTGCTTTAAATCAATGAACTTCAACAAATAATGAACATTAACGAGTATTCGTGTAAAACACCAATGCGTTATCTCAGCAGAAATCAGCTATCTTTTTGTGCATCACCATCAGATCCTTCCTGCTGGCCCTCCTGTGCTTTATCGCTTTCACCTTCCCCTTCTGCTTCAGCTACTTGATCTTCTGATTCATCCTCATCTTCATCAGTTATTCCACGTGCTGCCCTTGTAAGTTTTACAGAGGCAATTACAAGATTTTCAGAATCAAGCAATTCAATACCCTTAAAGTCCAGTTCGCCGACCTTGACCGATTTACCAAGACCGATGCCGGTTACATCTACCTCCAACAGCTCAGGCAGGTCTGCCGGTAATGCCCTGGCTCTCAAATTTCTTGCTTCAAGTGCCAGTTTACCACCCTGTTTTACACCTTCAGGAACACCATTGAGCTGAACGGGAATACTGACTGAAACGGGCCTGTCTTCATATACCTGGTAAAAATCAATGTGCAGTATTTTATCGGTAACCGGGTGAAATTGAATGTCCTGCAGAACCGCGTCATAGACCTTTCCGTCAATATCAAGCTTCATAAGATATACATGGGGAGTATATACCAGGTGCCTGAAATCATTTTCAGGAGCCGTAAAATGAACATTTTCGTCTCCGCCATACAATACACAAGGCACATTACCCTGTTTCCTCATTTTCTTAGAATCCTTCTTGCCTGTCTTCTCGCGCAGGCTGCACTTAATTTCCAACAATTTCATTGAAATAAATTTAACAATTAATAATGGGTGCTACTCAGTGTCGGAAATAATTTTCCGGAACTCCATCACACCATTGACTGTAAAATTTTGAGGTGCAAATATAGCAAACTTCATACAATAAATGTGGAACTGATTGACTGATAATTGTAAACTTTATCTATCACCTTTGCAAAGAGATCGGCTACAGTAAGCACTGTGATCTTTTCAGATTGTTTTTTAAGAGGAATCGTATCTGTAACAACAACCTCGCTGATTGCCGACTTCTCAATTTTTTCTACTGCCTGGCCGGATAGAACAGGGTGGGTGGCAACGACGCGGACCGAGTTTGCACCCGTCTGCATCATAAGGTCAGCAGCAAGAAGCACTGTTCCCGCAGTATCTATCATATCATCAACAATTACAACATTCTTATCCTTTACATCGCCGATAATTGTAATTTCATCTACATAATTTGCCTTTTTCCTTAACTTGTAACAAATTACCATCTCAGAATTCAGGAATCTAGAATAGGCATTAGCCCGTTTGGTCCCGCCCATATCGGGTGCAGCGACCACAAGGTTCTCAAGGTTCATTTTCGAAATATATGGTACAAAAATAGAAGAGGCGTAAAGATGGTCTACAGGAACATCAAAGAAACCCTGTATCTGGTCTGCATGCAGGTCCATAGTCACAATTCGCGAAATACCTGCTGTGGAGAGCAGGTCTGCCACAAGCTTGGCCCCGATGGAAACTCTCGGCTTATCCTTTCTGTCCTGACGGGTAAACCCAAGGTAAGGCACCACTGCAACAACCTTGTAGGCTGAAGCACGCTTGGCAGCATCAATCATGAGGAGAAGCTCAAAAAGGTTGTCTGAGGGGGGGAAAGTTGACTGTATGACAAACACAACACAACCCCTTACAGATTCATCAAAACAGGGTTGAAACTCTCCGTCACTGAATTGAATTACAGATGACTTACCAAGTTCCTGACCGTAATTACGGGCAATTTTGTCGGCAAGATACAATGAAGCCTTGCCAGAAAAGAATTTTATGGGAGCTTTGTGGGACATATCATTGAATTTCGGTTATCAGCCATTTATTTTTTAGCAAGTACGCAAAATTAGCAATATCATCATAAAATGGAAATTTCATATAACACAAAATAAAAATCTTTATAATCTTACGATTTACATATCATATCAGGACTAATATAATATGTTTATCCGTCAAACCTTGTTAGTACTGCATTATTTGTATTGTTTATAAATTCCAGAATCTCATCTTTGCCACTCTTTTGCAGGGCTGATGTGCAAAAATACCGGGGCAGCTTTTCCCAGTTTCTTCCCAGATGTCTTAAGTAGTTATTCAGATTGCTGTCAAGCTGACCGGCAGACAACTTATCGCATTTGGTGAAAACAAGAACAAACGGCACCTGTTTTTCTCCGAGAGACTGGATTACTGAAAGGTCGGCAGGTAAAGGAGAATGTCGGGAATCGATCAAAAGAAAGAGGCATAACAGGTTGGTTCTGTTTTCAATATATCTGTTAACCAGTTTGCCCATTCCCCTTCTGAGTTCCCGGGACGCCCTGGCATAACCGTATCCCGGAAGATCCACAAGGTACCACCTACTATTGATCAGAAAATGATTTATAAGACGGGTTTTACCAGGTGTTGATGATGTTTTCGCAAGCCTTTTATTCCCCGCAAGCATATTGATCAGGGTTGACTTGCCAACATTTGACCTGCCAATGAAGGCATACTCGGGGAAATCCGGAGGAGGGCACTGATCGGCCCTTGCTGAGCTCTTAATAAATTCGGCACTTTTAATTACCATAATTTCATTTCCAGCCAATTAACCGTTTATGTCCTTATAAAAACCTCTAGTAATTCAGCACCAGTTGCGGTATTAAGAACCACTTCTCCGCTAATTGCAGGTAGAAGAATTGTTTCACCTTTCATGACTCGCGCTGACACCCTGCCGTCATTAATGATGAATTCTCCTTCCGTGCAAATATAGATAACAAATGAATCAAGCAGGCTGTAATCTCTGACCATCTTCCCTTTAAACTCAATCAGATGTGTAGTAAAATATTGACAATCAGCCAACAGAGCAGGGTTGCCCTGTTTTTTTTCAACAATTGTCCTGTAATCACCGTGAGCATTGAAATCAATGGCATCCATCGCAAGATCGAGGTGAAGCTGGCGCGGTTTGCCTGATGCATCCACCCTGTCCCAGTCATATAATCTGTAGGTAATATCGGAGGTCTGTTGTATCTCTGCAAGCACTATGCCCTTACAGATTGCATGAACCCTTCCTGCCGGCATAAAAAATACATCTCCCGGTTTAACCATTTCCACATTCATAATATCAAGCAGTTTGCCATTCTTCAATCTCTCCATGAACAGTTCCCGGTTAACTTCCCGGTTAAACCCGGATATCAGTTTTGCTCCGGGTTCAACTTCGAGAACATACCACATCTCCGTCTTACCACGGCCGTTATGGCGCAGGGCCGCAAGTTCATCACCGGGATGCACCTGTATTGATAGGTCATCCTGTGCATCGATAAGTTTTACCAGAAGGGGAAACTCGTTGCCGAAACTCTCATAGATCTTGTCCCCAACCAGATCACCCATATATACCTCTATCAGTTCCTGGAGGTTGTTGCCCTCCAGAAACCCGTTGCTGACGACTGACACCTTATCGCTAACTGCCGATATCTCCCAGCTTTCCCCTATCCTTGATTCAGCCGGGAAGGGCTTGTTGAAGATTTTTCGCAGACTGTTGCCACCCCATATCATTTCACGGGGAATAGGTTTGAATTTTAAGGGATATAAACCTCTCATTACAAATTATTTTATTGATTGATTATTGAAGGACAAATTCCCTGACGGCTTCTGTAAATGCACCCGGTTGCTCAGCATGCAGCCAGTGCCCGGCATTTTCTATGGTGACCAGTTTCGCGGAGGGGAATATTTTTTCGATAAAATCCATGTCTTCATCAAGTATATAGGGAGACTTCTCTCCTCTTATAAACAATACAGGAATTCCAGTAACAGGAAAAGCCGGATCAAAGCAGTTCCTGTTGACACCATCCATAATATTGTCAAGTTCCCTTATGATAACATCCAGGTTCAGTGTCCAGTAATACCTGCCCCCCTCATCCCGGCCAAGATTTTTCATCAGGAAACTCCTTATCCTGGATGAGCTGATCGAATCTGCCAGCTTATTTTCAACATCCCTGCGTGAAGAAACCGATGAAAAATCCACATCCTGCATCGATTTTAGAATATCATAATGGCTTAGTGATTCTTTGCGGTAAAGATCTTTATAGGATTTCGGGGCAATATCGACAATGATAAGCCGCTCCAGGCGGTCAGGGTTATGCTGGGCAAAGCACATAACTGCCTTACCACCCATGGAATGGCCAGCCAGCAGAGCCTTCTCAAGTCCCAGATCATCCATAAGTGCGCTGAGGTCGTCACGGATAAGTTCATAATTATGACTATCATGATGAGGGGAACGGCCATGATTTCTCAGATCTACCAGATACACTTCAAGATACTCTGAAAGTGATTTTCCTATGCTTAGCCAGTTATCAGATGATCCATACAATCCGTGCAATATTATAATTGGCTTACCACCATTCCCAAGCTTTCTGTAAAATAATTTCATAACCTCTAATATTGATCGATCAGTAAAGGACAGTTAAGTTTTTTTTACCCGCCAGTTTGCTCGAGCTGCCTTAAATACATCTGTATACTATTTTCAAGGCCGAAATAGAGGGCATCGGAAATCAGGGCATGACCGATTGAAACCTCAAGCAGGCCGGGAATATTGTCGGCAAAATACTTAAGATTGCCAAGATTAAGGTCATGCCCGGCATTCAGTCCCAGCTGCAGTTCACCTGCCAGAATTGCAGCCTTTACAAAAGGCTCGATTGCCTTTTCACGGTTGGAAGTATAACCAGCCGCGTAAGGCTCGGTATAGAGCTCAATTCTGTCAGTCCCGGTATTCGCTGCCTCTTCAATATGCCCGGGATCAGTCCCCATAAACAGAGATGTTCTTATTCCATGAGAACGGAAAACAGAGATCACTTCAGATAAAAACTGTTTATCTGATATTGTGTCCCAACCCTGATCGGAGGTAATTGCATCAGGTGGATCAGGCACCAGTGTTACCTGATCAGGCATAACAGATAAAACGAGATCTATAAACGGTTTTGACGGGTATCCCTCAATATTGAACTCAGTTGTTATATAAGTCTTTATATCCCTTACATCCTGATACCTGATATGTCTCTCATCAGGCCGTGGATGTACTGTAATGCCATGTGCACCGAACATCTGGCAATCGATGGCAGCTTTCAGCACATCAGGAATATTTCCACCTCTTGCATTTCTGAGTGTTGCAATTTTATTTATATTTACACTTAATCTGGTCATGGCATATTGTTTGCTGTCTGTTCAGTTAGAATGCAAAAATAATGCTTATTTACAACAATTAAAACTGGTATGCTGGCTATAGATCTTGTATCAGATGTCATTCCGGCCCTGCGGACCTCCGACACGGGTGCCCGGGCCCTGAGCTGGATGGAAATTTTCCGGATATCCCATCTTCCCATAGTTAACAACCAGGAATTTCTCGGTCTTATTTCTGACAACGACATATATGATCTGGGGATGATGGACGAACCTATCGGAAACCACAAACTCTCCCTTTTCAGTCCCTATGTTCTTGCCGGGCAGCATATATATGAGGTAATTGAAATTGCCTCACGACTCAAACTTACCGTAATACCAGTTCTGGATAATAAGAAAAACTATATCGGGCTGATCGGGCAGAACGATCTCCTTTCACAGTTTGCGTCTCTTACTGCTGTGAAAGCACCCGGCGGCCTAATAATACTGGAGATGAATCATCATGACTATTCACTCAGCCAGATAGCCCAGATAGTTGAAAGTAACAACGCAAGGATTCTGAGCATGTATATTACAAGCATTGAAGAGAGCACTTTGATGGAAGTAACCATAAAAATTAACAGTACCGATCTCACTTCAATCCTTAAAACTTTCGACCGCTACAACTATCACATTAAGGCTTCCTTTATGGATGATGAAAACACCGAAAGTTTTTATCAGAACCGATATGAACAGTTTATGCGTTACCTGAATATCTAAACCTCTTTGAAATGCATATAGCTCTTTATGGACGGCAATTCGGCATTCAGTTCAGGCCTTTTGCAAATAAACTCCTTGACCGGCTAAGAAACAACAGTATTTTTATCAGCATGTACAAGCCGTTTTATCTGTTCATGAAAGATGAAGCGGGTCTGGATCCCGAACCTGAAAAACTGTTCACTTCCCATAAAGACCTTGAAATGAAACCCGACTTTATTTTTTCCATCGGCGGAGACGGGACAATACTGGAAACAATTAATATTGTAAGAAATTCAGGGATCCCTGTTATGGGTATCAACAGCGGCAAGCTTGGTTTTCTGGCCAGCATTTCAGGTGTCGACACAGACATGGCGATTGACGCACTGTTGTCAGGAAAATACAGTATTGAAAAAAGGAGTCTGCTGGAACTTGTTTCAGCTGGAAACACCTTCGGGGATTTTCCATTTGCCCTCAATGAATTTACCCTGCAAAAAAAAGATTCAACCATGATAACAATTCAGGCATGGCTAAACGATAATTTTCTTAATTCATACTGGGCTGATGGATTGATTATATCAACGCCCACCGGGTCGACCGCATATTCGCTGAGCGTTGGAGGCCCGCTGCTCACATCCGACATCCGGGGAATAATCATTTCACCCATTGCTCCCCATAATCTGACCGTCAGGCCCATTGTCATACCTGACAACAACAACATACGCCTGAAAGTAAACAGCAGAAACAGTGAGTTCCTGCTTTCAATGGATTACAGGTCAGCTATCCTCCCGTCTGAAACCGAAATAATACTCAAAATATCAGATTTTAACATCTCACTTGTAAGACTTGACCATCAAGACTTCTATACTACTCTTCGAAGCAAGCTAATGTGGGGAGCTGATAAAAGGAATTAAGGTTTGTTGCTTTTTCCCTGCAGATCAGCAAGCTCCTTATAATATTAAAATCAGCTGATTATAAAAAAACCATAATTTTTTTCTAAATTTGCAGTTCTTTAAAACAGCTATGAAGACCAGATTTGTGCAGTTTTCCTTATTGATCCTTCTTTCTGCCTACCCCACACGGGGAGCGGACTGGAGATCTATGCCTTATGAGTTCTATGCCGGAATAGGGACCGCAAGCTATTTCGGTGATATTGGTGGGTCAGCCGATGAAAATACATGGTACGGATTAAAAGATCTTGACCTGCTCAGGTCAAGGCCCGGAATTATTGCAGGATTAAGACATTTTACATCCGACCACTTTGGTGTGAGCGGGAGTCTGGCTCTTGGATGGCTAAGTGGCGACGACACAGGTGGAAGAAATGAAGCAAGGGGATATGTTTTCAACACAGTTATTTTTGAACCCCTGGCAAGGATAGAATTTTTCCCCGTAAGGGATATAATGTTACTCAGAGGAGTGAACAGACAGGGACTGGTACGGAATTACGGAACATTTTCATTATATCTTTTTGCAGGTGCCGGTGCGGTTATTTATCACGTTATGCCAAACAGGAATCTGCTTGAAAGACAGGAAAGAGATAATATAGAACATGGCATGATAACGATGGTTCTTCCTGCAGGTGCAGGAGCAAAGCTAGGTATAAGCAACAGGATTGATATAGGATTTGAGATTGGCGGACGGTATGCCCTGAATGATTACCTTGATGGCTTTACCAGTGCATTCGCAAGCTCCAATGATATTTATTACCTTACCACTGTTCAGATAATATACAGGCTGCCCGGACTGGTACCGGGGGGTATTTGATAAATTGTTTCGCTTCTGTAACTTACAATAATAAAATGAGAACTCTGGCTGTATTTCTTTTGGTTTTTGTTACTGCCCAACAGGCTTTCACCTCCAACAATCTGGATATAGGGATATTCGGCGGGGCATCTTATTACAGGGGTGATATAAATACATCCCGGCATTTTTACAAACTATCACCAGCCTTTGGAGCCATTTTAAAATACAATATAAATGAGCACTACTCTATCAGAGCTAACCTGAATTACGGACAGGTAAGGGGCAATGATCTTGATTTCGGCAATATTCTCCATCAGACAAGACAAGCAACCTTTATTAACAATTTTTATGACTTTTCAGTTCAGGGTGAATTCAGTTTTCAGCCTTTCAAAGTTACTATTTTCGCCAGGCCCTTCAGCCCCTATATCACAGCAGGGCTTGCATATACATTTATTCCCACATCAGAAAGCATTGCCTCAAATTACCTGAATATACCATTCGGTGGAGGGATAAAGTATGGCCTGAGCAGGAGAGTGACTATCGGGATGGAATGGATTTTGAAGAAAAGTTTTTCAGATGATATTGACGGTATAAAAAGTTTTGGACAATTCAATTCACCCTCTTTGGTACATAATAATGATTGGGTATCTTTGGCCGGATTTTTTATTACCATTAAACCATTTGAACGCAGAGGAGACTGCCCGGTTTACTGGGATTAATGACCATTTTTTATGACTGAGCTAAAAGACAGGATAGACAGATCAAAATTACCATGCCATATTGCCATCATTATGGATGGAAACGGTCGCTGGGCAAAAGAGAGAGGATCTCACAGGATCTTCGGACACCAGCAAGGGGTAACCGCTGTAAAGGATACAGTCGAAGGGGCCGGGGAACTGGGAGTGAAATACCTTACTCTTTATGCCTTTTCAAAAGAGAACTGGTGCAGACCCAAAGAGGAGATAGATGCACTTATGGAGCTGATGGTTTCAACCATTAATTCGGAAACAGAAACACTAATTAAAAACAATGTCCGTTTATTGGTTATCGGGGATGTTCAAACTTTACCCCTTTCTGTTGTTGAAAAACTGAATGAAGTGATTGGAATCACCCGGAATAACAGTGGATTGACCTTAATAGTTGCCCTGAGTTACAGCGCAAGGTGGGAAATCGCTGATGCAGCGAGACGAATTGCAGAGGATGTGCTTTCAGGTAAGATAGATAAAGATTCAATAGACCATGAAATATTTTCAGATTACCTGTTAACAAATGGCATTCCTGATCCTGAACTGCTTATCCGCACCAGTGGTGAATACAGGTTAAGTAATTTTCTGCTGTGGCAGATTGCATATACTGAAATGTATTTTTCACCAACATATTGGCCCGATTTCAGGAAGGAACATTTATATAACGCAATAATCGATTTTCAGTTGAGAGAACGAAGATTTGGAAAAACAAGTGAACAACTAAAATGTGATTAAGAAAATATGGTTGCTAAGAAAAAATTATCATCCTTTTGCATTGTACTGTTATTTTTAATATCAGTACCTGATGTTTTGGCTCAGATTGACTATGCCACGCTTCCAGTAATGGATTATTCCAGGCCAAGAGATTACACGATACGTGAAGTGACTGTTTCCGGCATTCAGCATATTGATCCCATAGTGATCAGGAGCATTTCCGGGCTTCAGACGGGTAACAGAATAACCATACCCGGTGATGACATAACCCAGGCTATTCAGAAGCTTTGGGGACAGGGACTGTTTTCTGATGTTAAGATCACAGCCGTCAGGGTTGAAGGGACAGAAATAGATCTTGATATCATGCTTCAGGAGCCGCCAAGATTGTCTCAGTTGAATATAGAAGGGCTCAGGAGATCTGAATCAAGGGATATAGAAGAGAAAATAAAACTCAGAAGCGGAACCCTTATTACAGAAAACACCCTTAACAACACAAAAGACATAATAATGAGATTTTTTGTTGAAAAGGGATTTCTCAGCACATCAGTTGAAATACATAAGGAGGACGATCCCTCCATGCCAAACCGGGTCAGCCTTTTAATTGAAGTTAATAAAAATGAGCGGGTACGTATATCAGACATTTACTTTACAGGAAATGAAACCTTCACCGATCGGAGACTGCAAAGAGTAATGAGAAATACGAAAGCGAGAAACCTTCGTAACATATTTAAGTCTTCAAAATTTGTAAACGGGGATTTTCGTGAGGATAAGGAAAGCCTCCTGACATTCTACAATGAACATGGTTTTCGGGATGCTACAATTATTTCTGACTCAATTTACTTTACAGACGATAACCGGATCAATCTGGCAATTGAAATTGATGAAGGTAACCGCTACTATTTCGGAGATATTACCTGGGTCGGCAATACCAAGTACCCCTCAGAATACCTTAGCTATAGATTGGGAATAGAAAGAGGGGAGGTATATGACCAGACCAAGCTTGAAAAGAGGTTACAACAAGATGATGATGCCGTCAGTTCACTATACCTGGATGACGGTTACCTTTTCTTCAGTGTCAATCCGGTGGAACTGAGTATTGATGATGATTATATAGATCTTGAAATGAGAATCCGGGAAGGGGATCAGGCAACTATAAACCGTATCCTTATATCCGGCAATACCAAGACCAATGAACATGTTATCAGAAGGGAACTGAGGACCAAGCCCGGGCAGCTTTTCAGTAAGACAAACCTCATTCGCTCACACAGAGAGCTTGCCAACCTCGGGCATTTTGACCCCGAGAGACTGGGAGTACATCCCATACCAAACCCGAATGACGGCACGGTTGATATCGAATATGTTGTAGAGGAAAGGGCTAATGACCAGCTGGAAATATCCGGTGGCTGGGGAGCAGGTATGCTGATAGGTACCCTGGGAGTGCGCTTTTCCAACTTTTCTACCAGAAATATTTTAAATAAAGACGCATGGAGACCCCTACCCTCAGGTGACGGTCAGACCCTGAGCATGCGAATACAATCCAACGGCACCTACTACCAGGCCTATAATATGACTTTTATTGAACCTTATCTGGGTGGCACAAAGCCAAATTCATTATCATTCTCCCTGTTCCACACCATTCAGACCAACAGGTATAACAGGAGAATTGAGGACTATTCCTCGATCAAGATTTCAGGTGCATCAATCGGAATGGGAAGAAGGCTGAACTGGCCTGATGACTTTTTTAACCTGTATACTGAGTTGAGTTTTCAGAACTATAGTCTTGATGACTGGTTCGGACAGTTTCTCTTTCAGGATGGAAGTTCGAATAATCTCAGTTTAAGGCTAAGTTTCGGAAGAAATTCAGTGGACCAGCCGATATATCCCCGAAGGGGAAATTCTTTCAATCTGACACTTCAGATCACACCGCCATACTCTCTTTTAAGCGAAAATGATTACTCAGAAATGACTGCAAGAGAGAAATACAGATGGATAGAATACCATAAATGGACATTTAAAGGTAACTGGTATACTAGTTTGGCAGGAAATTTGGTGTTGAGTACATCAGCACAACTTGGGGTCCTCGGATATTTTAACAGCGACATTGGTCCCTCTCCGTTTGAGAGTTTTGACCTGGGCGGCGATGGCATGTCAGGCTACAACCTTTATGGAAGGGAAACCATAGGGCTCAGGGGGTACGAAAATGGTTCTTTGACACCGATAAGGGGAGGAAACAAGGCAGGGAATATTTACAACAAGTTCAATATGGAACTCAGATATCCGATCTCAACTAACCCCAATGCATTTATTTATCCCCTTATATTCGTTGAGGCGGGTAATGCCTGGTATGATTTCAATGAATTCAACCCATTTGCCATAAAACGTTCGGCAGGAATAGGTCTCAGGGCCTTTCTCCCGATGTTCGGACTCCTTGGTATTGACTGGGCATATGGTTTCGATGAAATACCCGGCAGACCCGATGCAAACAGGGGACAGTTTCATTTTGTGCTGGGACAACAGTTTTAATGATAACTAAAACGACGAAAATGAAGAATTCAGATTATTCAGATATATCTTGCAAAGAGGGGATGGTATCTGGTAAAGGCATCCATGAAAAAGGCCACCGGAGCCTTATTAAAGATGCGGCAGTCCGCTTTACCATCCTGATTGCCATACTTCTTTTGACATCTTTGCAAATGGGCTATTCACAACGGTTTGCATATGTAGACAGCGACTATATACTTAGCAGTATACCTGACTATCAGGCAGCACAGGAGCAGCTTGACAGGCTTTCCGAGGAATGGCAGAACGAAATTGAAGCGCGTTATGAAGAAGTTGAGGCCCTTTACAGAAGCTATCAGAATGACAGGATATTGATGAGTGAGGATATGCGGAAAAAAAGGGAAAACGAAATTGTGACCAGGGAGGCTGAAGCAGCCGAGCTTCAGAGAAAATATTTTGGACCGGAGGGTGAGTTTTTCCAAAGCCAGGAAGAACTGATCAGGCCGATACAGGACCGGGTATATAAAGTTATTGCTGAAATAGCAACCGCTGGAAACTATGCGGTTATTTTTGATACCGCAGATTCACCGACTATGCTTTATACAGATCCCCGCAACGATCTGAGTGATGACGTATTGAAAAAATTGGGATACTTAAACTAACATTAATAATCAAATACAAATGAAATGAAGAATGCACTAAATTTAATCCTTTTCTCGGCCCTGTTGATTGCAGGTCCGGTTCTAAATGCTCAGACACTTAAATTCGGACATATAAATTCCTCAGAGCTTCTAAGCATTATGCCGGAAAGGGAGGCTGCCCAGAGACAATTGCAGCGGGAGGCAAGAAGTCTTGGAGAAGAACTTGAAAAATTACAGGTTGAGTATAATAATAAGCTTCAGAATTATATTGAGGCACAGGACACGTTATCAAATGTTGTAAGGCAGCTCCGTGAACGTGAGCTAAGGGAACTGCAGACCAGAATACAGGAGTTCCAGGCAGGAGCACAGGAAGACCTTCAGATGAGGGAAATGGAACTTATTCAACCCATATTTGAAAAAATTGAAAAAGCTATCTCAGAAGTGGCAAGAGAAAGAGGCTATATCTATGTATTTGACATTGATGCCAATTCGATTCTATATTTCAGTGATGATAGCGAGGATGTGCTGCCTTTTGTAAGAGAAAAACTCGGACTTTAAGTTGAAAGATCAACAGAATTAATAAAAAAACCACCGGCACCGATGCATGGTGGTTTTTTATTATTTTATACAGCAATGACAGATAGATCATCCATGCCGGTAGGCATATTCGATTCAGGGGTAGGCGGGCTTACAGTGGCATCAGCCGTAAGACATCTTCTGCCCGATGAGACCATTATCTATTTTGGCGATACGGCCCATCTGCCTTACGGAGATAAATCACCCGGAGCAATCCTCCACTACAGTAAAAAAATAACCGATTTCCTTATTGACCATAAATGCAAAGTTGTTCTTGCAGCTTGTAATACAGTATCTTCAACAGTATGGGATGAACTTTATGGTTATTCCTCAGGCCGCACAATAGCATTAAATGTTCTGGATCCGGTTATTGAATCCTTAGTCCATGGAATTCAGGTAAAACATATAGGGGTAATAGGAACAAAAAACACCATCAATTCAGGTGCGTATTCAAGAAATATTAAGAAGATCCTGCCTGATGCCGAGGTTTCCTGTCTGGCAACGCCACTTCTGGCACCCATGATTGAAGAGGGTTTCATATACGACGATATAAGCAATGCCATCATAAGAGCCTACCTGTCCGCCAGTACCCTGAAGGGAATTGATAAATTGATCCTTGGTTGTACTCATTATCCGGTAATCAGGAACCAGATCATAAAATACTATGACTTTAAAGTGGAAGTGGTCGATTCGGCTATGATCGCAGCCGAATATCTGCGAAGCATTCTTGAATCAAGGGAGCTACTCAGCAGTGGATCTGACAAGAACGACAGGTTTTTTATTTCTGACCACACTGAATATTTCGGAAAAATTGCAGGAATATTCTTTGATAAAAAAATCAGCCTTGAAAAAATTGACCTCTGGAAATAACCAAAAAAACAGATATATCAAGGTCAGTTATTTAATAAAACTGTATTTTTGTATAGTATATTTATCGCTTAATTATCAAATATTTAACTTCGATCAGCAATAAACGGGTTAAAGTCTGAATTTCACTGTTAAATTAATATCTATTTTGAATTCATTTTTAAAATAATTCCGGATAATGGATAAAAAATCCTCTTTAAAAGAAAAAGAATCTGTTGTCATAAAATTTGCAGGTGATTCCGGTGACGGAATGCAGCTTGCCGGCACCCTGTTTTCAGATACTGCAGCAGTGCTTGGTAACGATCTGTTTACTTTTCCCGATTATCCCGCTGAAATAAGGGCCCCCCACAATACGCTTGCAGGTGTATCTGGATTTCAGGTTCAGATAGGAAGCGAGAAGATATTCTCCTCGGGAGATCTTTGCGACGTACTTGTAGCAATGAATCCTGCCTCACTGAAAACCAACCTGAAATGGGTGAAGCCAGGTGGCACAATAATTGTCGATTCTGATGCTTTCACCGAGAAGGCATTTGAAAAATCCGGTTATCACTCAAATCCTCTGTCAGATGGCAGTCTTGATGTTTACAAACTAATCAGGGCACCCATAACTACAATGACCCGGGAGAGTCTCTCTCATATGAACAATGTAACCGCCAGAGCAGCCGATCGCAGCAGGAATATGTTTGCCCTTGGGATTATCACATTTCTGTTCAACCAGAACATTGAAGCCACGTTTAAGTTTCTTGAAGGAAAGTTCAGCTCTAAACCCCTGGTTCTTGAAATAAACAAAACCCTGCTTGCTGCAGGGTACAATTTTGCTGATACCATTGAAGCTGTAGAGTCCACCTACAAAGTCCCCAAAGCAACTCTGAAGAGAGGCATATACCGTAACATATCGGGCAATGTAGCCACTGCATGGGGTCTTATGGCTGCAGCAGAGCGTTCCGGGCGACCGCTTTTCCTTGGTTCCTACCCTATAACTCCTGCTACTGAAATCCTGATAGAAATAACAAAGCATAAAGCCCTGGGAGCAAAAGTTTTTCAGGCTGAAGATGAGATTGCGGGCATTTGCTCAGCAATTGGAGCAAGCTATACAGGCTCCCTTGCTGTTACTACCACAAGCGGACCCGGGTTGTCATTAAAATCTGAGGCCATAGGACTGGCTGTAATGACTGAACTTCCATTGGTGATAGTAAATGTTCAAAGAGCCGGTCCCTCAACCGGAATGCCGACAAAATCAGAACAGTCTGACCTGCTGCAGGCTCTCTGGGGTCGTAATGGCGAATGTCCTGCCATAGTGATGGCAGCATCAACACCTGCTAATTGTTTTTACTACGCTTACGAAGCCGCAAAATTAAGTATGGAGCACATGACCCCGGTAATATTACTGACAGATGGTTACCTGGGTAATGGCTCCGAACTGTTCAGAATTCCCAGGGTATCAGATCTTCCTGAAATTAAGCCGCCTATCGCAAGTGCCAATGACAAGAGTTATAAACCCTATAAGCGACATCCCGAAACGCTTGTCAGACAGTGGGCTTTACCGGGAACCGAGGGACTGAGACACAGGATTGGGGGACTGGAAAAAACCGACATATCCGGTACCGTATCTACCGATCCGCTGAACCATCAGATTATGGTTCAGATAAGGGAGGCAAAGGTGAAAAAGGTTGCAGACATAATTCCCCTACAGAAGATTGAGGGTGAAAAATCGGGTGACCTGCTTGTGGTCAGCTGGGGAGGTACTGAGGGTTCCATAAGGACTGCCATCAGAGAAATGCAGAAAGACGGCAAAAAGATAGGTCATGCCCATTTCAACCATATAATGCCTTTGCCAAGAAATACAGGTGAGATCCTTAACAGCTATAAAAAGATTATTGTATGCGAACTCAACAACGGGCAGTTTTTGAAATACCTGCGCACAGAGTTTCCTGAAATTAAGTACCTTCAATACAACAAAATCCAGGGTTTGCCATTTTTCACAGGAGAGCTTGTTGATAAGTTTAATCAATTAATTGAAGAAAAGCAATCATGATTACCAATCGTATCGTAACATCAGAAAAATCACTTACAAAAGAGGACTTTGAAAGCGATCAGATGGTTAAATGGTGTCCCGGATGCGGGGCGCATGCCATACTTAAATCGGTCGAAAACGTATTCCCTGAAATTGGCTATAAAAAGGAAAACTTCATGTTTGTTTCAGGTATCGGTTGCTCATCACGATTTCCATATTATGTTAACACATACGGGTTTCACGGGATCCATGGAAGGGCAGCTGCAATTGCAACGGGAGTTAAACTTTCAAATCCCGGACTGAGTGTGTGGATAGCTACAGGAGACGGAGATTCAATGGCCATAGGAGGCAACCACTTCATACATATCATCAGAAGAAACCTGGATGTCAACATTATTCTTTTCAATAATCAGATCTATGGTCTTACCAAAGGACAATATTCTCCTACCACACCTATTGGCGGCATAACCAGAACATCTCCCCACGGTACGGTAGAGCACCCTTTTGTTACTGCGGGACTGGTAATGGGTTCACAGGGTACATTTTTTGCCCGTGTACTGGACACCAATATCAAGATGATGAATGAGGTGATGTTTGAAGCTGCCCGGCACGACGGAACTTCAGTGATTGAAATATTGCAGAACTGCATAATCTTTGCCGACAAGACCCATGCAAAGGTTACAGAAAAAGAGGTAAGGGATGATTTTCAGCTTCATCTCAGGCACGGGGAGCGTATGCTCTACGGGAAAAACATGGAAAAAGGGATACAGCTTAAAGGAACCAAGCTCCAGGGTGTGACAGTTGGCCTCAACGGAGTTGAAATGGAGGATATCCTTATCCACGACCAGTATGAGAAGAACCCCGGTTTACATCGAATGCTTGGAAAAATGGGACCACCCGATTTACCGGTAGCACTTGGGGTAATAAGATCAGCAGAGTTTGAAACCTATGATGATATGGTCGAAATACAGATAGAATCAGCCAGAGAACAATCTGAAATAAAGTGCATGGATGACCTTCTTAAAAGTGGAGAAACATTTGAGGTCAAATAAAACACTTTTTGTTTAACTTTTAACATTTATTATTAAACATTTCTGCTCCTCATCAGTTAATAACTCAACAAAGTGTTATCAATCATTGTTTAGTTGGCATGTAATTTGAGGTATAAAAATAGTTGTCCTCAATTTTCAGGTAATCATTTATTACATCAAACCTCTTTATAATCTAATAATTCCAGGTCATGAGGAAAATCAGGCATTTTATCAAGGAAACGGGCATGAAATTTTACCCTGGATTACTTTTGGTTTTAGTTTTATTATTTACCGGAGGCGATCTGCTTGCGCAGGGATTCGGAAGAACGAAACCCAGTTACAAGACTTTTGATTTCAATGTATACAGAACTCCCAATTTTGAAATATACCACTATTTTGAAGATGATTCGGTCATACATGCAATAGCCAGACAGAGTGAAAAATGGTATTACCGCCATGCTCGTGCTCTTGGTGATACGATCAAAAGTCCCATACCCCTGATTATGTATGAGAACCATCCGGACTTTCAGCAAACAACAGCTGTAAGCTCCATGATTGGAATAGGTACGGGCGGGGTTACTGAATCCCTTAAGAGCAGGGTCATAATGCCTGTTCTTGAAACTAACGCCCAGACCGATCATGTTCTTGGACACGAGCTGGTTCACTCATTCCAGTTCAATGAGCTGTTAACAAATGACACAATGCAGCTTTATTCTTTCAGGAACCTGCCGCTGTGGTTCATTGAGGGTATGGCAGAGTACCTTTCAATAGGCAGCGTTGATGCCAACACTGCCATGTGGATGCGCGATGCCATATTGAACGATGATTTTCCGACACTCAGGGATATGACTACCAGTTACAAATACTTCCCATACCGGTACGGACATGCTTTCTTTGCTTTTGTTGCAAGAACATGGGGCGACTCCATCATCAGCCCGCTGTTTAAAGAAACCGCAAGATTTGGATACGAAAGAGCAATAGAAAATGTGCTTGAAATGACAGCAAGTTCATTTTCCGAAATCTGGAAATCCTCATTCAGAATGCATTATGAGGATCTTCTTCAAAATACAAGCTCTGAAATGTCAGGGAGGAAACTGATTTTTGATGAAACAGGAGGAAATATGAATGTTTCTCCGGCAGTAAGTCCTGACGGAGAATATGTGGCATTTTTCTCTGAAAAAAATGTTTTTACACTTGATCTGTTTATTGCAAGCACCGAAGATGGGAGGATAAAAAGAACCCTTACAAGTTCCGCACGTAACACTGACATAGACGGGTACAATTTTCTTGAATCGATGGGAACATGGTCGCCGGACAGCAGACATTTTGCCTACGTTGCTGTTAAAAGGGGTAAAAGCCATCTTCTTATTGCCGATATAAACCGTCCGCGCCGGACGAGGGAAATTACTATTCCGGGAGTACCTTTTATCAACAATCCTTCATGGTCGCCAGACGGCAGGCACCTTGTCATGACCGGACTTGCTGGAGGAAGGAACAATTTGTATCTCTACGACATGGAATCGAAGGAGGTAACTAAGCTTACCAATGACAGGTACTCCTATGCACATGCTTCATGGTCGCCAGACGGCCGTTATATTGCATTTGCCACTGACAGGAAACAACCGGGAGACACATCAACCATGGTTACATTTGAATTCAACCTGGGCATTATAGATACCGGCAGCAATAATGAAATTAAGATATTGCCCATCTTCAGGGGAGCAGATAACGTTAACCCGGTCTTTTCAGCCGATGGTAAATCCATCTACTTTCTTTCAAACAGTGACGGTTTCAGGAACCTCTACCGTTACGAACTTGAGAGCAATACAGTTTACCGGGCAACCAGGTATCCTACAGGTATAAGCGGCATTACAGCACACTCACCCGCAATAAGTATCGCAAGGGAAACCGGTATGATTACCTACTCCTACTACAATAAAAGCAATTACACCATCTATTCGGCAATGCCTGAAGATTTCAATGAAGAGCCGGTTGAACCCGGGACTGTGGATATGCTTGCAGCTACTCTTCCTCCCTTCCAGCGTGTAGCAGTAAATATTGTTGACAGGCTGCTCGCAGATAATGAACAATACATCAATTTTCCTGCAGACTCCTTCCGTGTGCAAAAGTTCAGACCAAGATTCCAGCTTGCCCATATCGGAAATACCGGTGTTGGCGTTGGTGTAAGCACCTTCTACGGTACGGGAATGGCAGGTGGAGTAAATATGCTTTTTTCAGATATACTTGGTAATCAAACGCTATTTGCTGCTGCTATGGTAAACGGTGAGATATACGATTTTGGCGCTATGGGAACCTACCTGAACCAGAAAAGAAGGATCAAATGGGGGGGATCTCTTTCACATATTCCATATCGTTACGCCTATATGACGCTGCTTCCGGTTGAAGATGAACCGGGTTTAATAAATTACGCACTTGTTAACCAAAGGATTTTTGAGGACCAGATTGCAGGGTTTGCCTATTATCCGTTTTCTATGTCACGCCGGATTGAGGGAGGAGCTTCATTTGCCCGTTACTATTATCGCATAGATGTATTTAATAATTATTATGACCATTTTGGCAGATATGTCGGTTCACCTCCACCAGACAGGAACCTGGACGCTCCTCCAGGATTCAACCTGGGAAGAGCCCAACTGGCTTATGTAGGCGACAATTCTTATTTTGGCATGGCTTCGCCGATGAGGGGGTCAAGATACAGGTTACAGGGAAGTAAGTATTTCGGCAGGGTTGATTTTTTTGAATTGCTTACTGATTACAGGCATTATTATTTCCAGAATCCACTGAGCTTTGCAGTCAGGCTTTATCATAGCGGGCGTTACGGATCCACTGCAGAGGAAAGAGGTATCTTTTATCCTCTTTACCTGGGTGATCCCAGGTTCAGCTTTGTCAGGGGCTACGGATCAAGTCAGATACATGAGACTATGAGCAGAACCGGGGACTTTTCAATAAATGACCTGATAGGTAGCAGGATGGCCGTAGCAAACTTTGAGATCAGGTTGCCATTCACCGGTCCCGAGCAACTTGCAGTTATTGGTTCAGGATTTCTGTTTACTGAACTTGCGCTGTTCTTCGATGCAGGGGTAACATGGACCCAGGATACCAGGCCCACCCTGGATATAAATAATTTTGCAGATGACCGGCGCTTCCCTTTTTTCAGTACCGGTGTATCGCTTCGGGTCAATCTTTTCGGAGCCTTGATTCTGGAGCCCTATTACGCCTTCCCTTTTCACAGGGATGGAATACATACAGGAGTTCTGGGACTCAACTTCATTCCGGGCTGGTAGAATTTTTGTTGCCGATAACCCGGATTTAAAATCTGCAAATGCTTACCGGATAAGTTCCATTATTGGCTTACCACTGGTAAACGGAGCAATAGGAATGTCAAGTAAAAGTGAGATGGTAGGAGCAATATCAACCACCCCGACCTCACTTCTGAAACTGTTGCTATCAATATTCCATCCATAAAAGATAAGAGGTACATGCCGGTCATAGGAGATAAGGCTTAATTGATCGCCCGACAGGCTTCTTTCAAACCATCCCTGCTGGAGATAGATCATTATATCTCCCGAGCGCTTCGGGTGAAATCCTGCCTGAATCTGTGCCTGAACACCGGATGAAAAATAATTACTTCTGAGAACATCCTCCGCTAGGGTACCTGCTACCCCTGAAAATTGGTTAAGAAATCTGGCAGCCCTTTTCTGTATTTCATCCAGCTGTATATTATTGTCCTCAACAAAATTGTGATTCAGGTAGACCATACCCGCATTATAGGTACTTACCCAGTCGCCCTGCCCATAGGTAACATTCAGGTAACTTCGCAACAGCGACATGGCCATACCCGGACTGAAAGTCCCACCTGGTATCCGGGCATAGTTATTATAGGAAGCAGGATATGAAACAGCTCTGTCAGAAGTGAGAAAAACCAGTATCCGTGACCTGCCGAAATGCTCATCCAGAAAATCAAGTAAATGGGCTATATCCCGGTCAAGCCGGAGATAGGTATCCTGGACTTCCATCGAAAAAGTACCATACTTGCGGTCAATTTCAGCGGTAGCAGAAAATCCGATTATCAGCATATCTGCACTGTTCCTTTTCCCAAGTTGTTCATTAAGAATCAGGTTCAGTGCAAAATCCTTGGTAAAGGTGTTACCATATGGTATGGAACGTAAAAGTTCATAATCATCGCCCCTTCGTCTCATACGTTTCAAATCATATTGAAAAGCATCCGGTTTCGGCTCTTTGCCAACCCTGAAATAAGAATATCTTTCAGCTACAGGCTCCCACTTCCTTTTCAGGTAGGTGTCGGGCAGCATCCTGGTATTGAATTCTTCAACCCAATCCGGAAGCGAATCAATGTAATAACTGCTGCTCATCCATGTACCGCTGGCATTATCAAACCACCATGCTGTGTTTGCAGAAAACCCGCCTGATATTATTGATGCGGCATCATTAAGAGAAACGGAGAATATCCTTGACCTGAAATCGTTTGCCATTCGGAGTCCATCACCGAACGTGCCGGCCAGCAGTCCGGAAGGCGCCCTCTTCCCATTTACGAACGAGCCACCCACTGCAACAGCATTATCACTGTACACAGCCGACACCATTTCATCTCTCAGCCTGTCATACCACTTATCGGATATAATGCCGTGGGCTGATGGGTTTGCCCCGGTAAAGATAGTGGCATAACCGGGAGCGGACTGGTTGATCAGGTAATCATACCTCGCATTACTGAATGAACTCCCTTCTGAAACCAGCCTCCTGAAACCACCATCACCGAACCTGTCCCACATCCTGGTCAGATAGTCATAACGCATCTTGTCCACAACTATCCCAACGATCAGATCGGGGCCCTCAGCTACACTTTTTGATTCACTCCGTGCCTCTTCTCCGGGCCGGAAAACCATAAAAAAGACCACAAAAAATCGCAGTAAATAATCTGAAGAATTACTTGAGAACATAGTTGAGAACATAGTTGAGAACATAGTTGAGAACATAGTTGAGAGCATAGTTGAGAGTATAGTTGAGAACATTTTGACAGAAAAGTATCGAACGATATAAAAATTAACTCCTCACCAACCGGTAATGATAAATCTCCGGCTGATATAAGAACTTCCATATTTCATTCTTATTATATATGTACCTCCGGGAATATCAAAAGTACTGAATGAAATATGTTTTGGTTCTCCCACTGCCCAACCCCTGTAAATCCGGGTTAATTTCCTGCCCGACTGATCATAGATATCAATATGAAGAGGAGCTTTCCGAGGCAAATCAATTCTGATATTTACAATATCACGGGCAGGCAGAGGGTAGATACTCAGACCTTTCTCCAGTTCTTTCAAAGTAATATCAGATTTTACAAAAACCGGCTCCATCTGTGCATCAAGCCTTGTGACCTTTCGGTTTCTGACCTCCACATCTTCCACTATAAGAGGATTATAGCCTTCGGCAGAAAACCTCATATTATAGGTGCCCTCATTAATCAGCCTGAAATACCAACCGGTTGATTGATCTGAAAAAACCTGTGATGAGTCATTATCATGATACTTTATTTCAATTCTGGCATCAACAACAGGCGCCCCTGTGATCGCATCAGTTATATAGCCCCTTATGCCAAACATGGCCTGCTCCATGTAATTTAGAAGGGACCGTACGTTATAGTCCCAGTATCCGGGAAGTGAATCAGGAGGAGGATGCTTATCCATGCTTATTTCAATGGTAACTTCCCTGCCACCAGTAAAATAGGTCACATAGTCCTGCCTGCTCCCGGTAACAGAGTACCAGTCATAGCCATTTGTCACTCCCCCGAGAAAGGTCATATAACCGGGGGGACTGTAATGCATGGCTGTATCGGCATATTCCCTGCATATATATCTGAACCAGGCATCATCAGCATGCCTCCTTCCCCACAGATCCCAGGGGTAATTCATTACCTCTGTTCCTCCGTGGAGATTGGCCGATAAAACGAATTGCCCTGATTCGATGAGCTCCATCATGATGGCAGTCTCCGGTTCGCGATCCGTTTTTGTATAATCCGGGCTTCCAGGTACAGGAAAATTACGGTTAAGATCAATATTGTTTGCATTTCGTCTTTTAGGAGAAACAATCGTGTTTCCATCACCTCCGAAATAGGTTCCGTCAGGATTGGCAAGAGGGTTGATCCATATTTCAATATCATCCAGTAACCTTTCCACCTGCCCGTTTTCAGAATAGTTAGCAAGCAGGTATTCAATAAGCCTCAATAACAAAACATAACCCACTGTCTCGTCACCATGCATGGTTGATGAGTACATGAATGCAGGTTTTGGTTCATTATTGGATTTTTTTCCCGTAATCCTTAAAAACAGAATCCGTCTGCCCTCAACGGTGGCACCAGCATCAACATATTCGCAAATTTCGGGATAATCATCAGCCCAGGACTGCATCATATCAACATATTCCGGGTAGGTTGGGTAGTAATTCCACAGCCCCTCAACCCTCCTTTTCTCCCGGTACCACTCACCGGGAGGGGTGTAAACAGTGAATTCGAGAGCCTCCCTGAGAAACAGTTCAAATTCTTCTGAGTTGGCATTTGCAAATGCCCTGCCATCTGAGTAACTATCTACAGAAACAATATTACTGAGGCGGCGGAGCTCCAGAGTCGGGACGGAAAAGCTGAAATATACCTCCCCCCTCTCCCTGAGATATTTCCGGGCCATGGCAGTATCATTAACAAAATGTTCCTGAGAAACTGAGAAGACTCCCGTAAACAGCAATAAAAAAAGAGACAGGATTGATTTTATGAAGAAATGCTTAAACATTGAACCGTATATTTAAGATATCTCCGTCCTGTACAATATAATTCCTGCCCTCAATTGAGATTTTCCCCTTTTCCCGGCATGCTGATTCCGAACCAAGAGAAACAAAGTCGTCGTATTTAATAACCTCCGCCCTGATAAATCCCCTTTCCATGTCACTGTGAATAACACCTGCAGCACGGGGAGCATTCATTTCACCGGAAATTGTCCATGCCCTTATCTCCCTGGGGCCAACTGTAAAAAATGTCTTTAACTGCAGTAGCCTGTAAGCCGCCCGTATCAGCTTATTGACTCCGGGTTCATTCAAACCGGCATCATTAAGAAAATCAAGTCTGTCTTTCTCATTTTCAAGCTCTGCAATTCCTGCTTCCAGTTCAGCAGCAATAATAAGCACTTCAGAATCCTGTGCCTCGAGTGCTTTTTTTACCTGATCTGAATAATTATTTCCGGTTACTGCAGAAGCTTCGTCAACATTGCAGATATATATTACAGGTTTGGCAGAGAGCAGAAACAGGTCAGCGACAATATTTTTATCCCTTTCATCAATTTCAAGTGTTCGGACAGATTGGAAAGATTCAAGATGCTCCCTGTACATCTGAAGAACCTCCATAGTATTTACGGCTGCTTTATCCCCAATTTTTAACAGTTTTTCTGTTTTTGCAATCTTTTTTTCAACCGATTCAAGATCCTTTGCCTGTAATTCAAGATCAACAGTCTCCATATCCCTTACAGGATTTACAGAACCCTCTAAATGAGGAAGGGATTCATTATCAAAGCATCGCAGCACATGAATCAATGCGTCGGTATTCCTTATGTCGGCAAGAAACCTGTTGCCGACACCCGTACCGGCTCCAGCCCCCCTTGCAAGTCCGGGAATATCAACGAAATCAATCGTTGTGTGCACTATCCTTTGAGCAGGCTGAAGCCTGGCCAGCTCATACAAACGATTGTCGGGAACCCGGACCATCCCGACATTGGATTTTGAGACACTAAAGGCAGCAGCTGAAGATTTTGCCCTTGTATTTGATATGCAATTGAAAATGGTGGTTTTTCCTGAATTAGTGAGGCCGACTATTCCGCACTGTAAAGCCATCTGGTCTACCGGTTTTTATTTTCTGATTTGTAAAATTACTTTTTTATGCCGGATTAATGGCTTAAAAAGTTATTTTTGCAATCGTATAAATAATGAGTATTAATTTTTTTCATCTTTGATCACATTTTAAGAACAAGATGAAATAATTAACCTGCAAAATCATTAAACTGATGAACAAAGAACTTACCGACAAGGCATCCGACAATATCCGTATACTCTCAGCAGCTATGGTTGAAAAGGCAAAATCAGGGCATCCGGGAGGAGCCATGGGCGGAGCCGATTTTATTAATATTCTCTATTCCGAATTTCTGAATTTTGATCCCGATGATATGGAATGGTTCCTGCGTGACAGGTTCTTTCTGGATCCCGGGCATATGTCACCTATGATCTATTCCATACTGTGTCTTACCGGTCATTACAGTATGGACGATCTGAAAAACTTCCGCCAGTGGGGCAGTCCCACTCCCGGACACCCCGAAAAAGACCTTTCAAGAGGGATAGAAAACACTTCCGGACCACTTGGTCAGGGACATGCAATGGCTATCGGGGCGGCAATCGCAGAACGCTTTCTTGCTGCCCGTTTTGGCGAATGGATCTCTCATAAGACATATACCTTTATCTCAGACGGAGGGGTGCAGGAAGAGATATCCCAGGGAGCCGGGCGGATAGCAGGATTTCTCGGACTCAGCAACCTGATAATGTTCTATGATGCAAATGAAATTCAGCTCTCTACCACAACCCATGAAGTCACGAAGGAGGACACCGCAAAGAAATATGAAGCATGGGGATGGAGAGTCCTTTCAATTGACGGGAACAATCAGCATGAAATAAGAACAGCCCTTAAGAAAGCCAATGATGAGAAAGAAAAACCAGTGCTTATAATTGGCAGGACAATAATGGGCAAAGGATCTTTAACAGAACATGAAAAGTCGTTTGAAGGTCAGCCGTCCACCCATGGAATGCCTTTATCGGCTGCCGGGGCGGACTTTAAAAAGACTATTTTAAATCTTGGGGGCGATCCTTCCGATCCGTTTAAAATTTTTGAAGATGTCGGGATGCACTTCAGCAACCTGATGGAGCAAAAGAAAGCCGCAGCTGAAGCCAGAAAAAACGAGCAGAAGAGATGGGAAAAGGAGAATCCGGAACTGGCAGAAAAGCTTGGCCGGTTTCTACTGGGAAGCTCAAAAGAAACAGACTACTCAGCAATAGTACAGAAACCCGGCATAGCGACCAGGGCAGCCTCGGGAATTGTACTTGGCCATTTCGCACGAACCATTGAAAATATGATTGTTGCATCGGCCGATCTCTCCAACAGTGATAAGACTGATGGTTTTCTGAAAGAGTCAAAGGCTTTCACAAAGGGCGATTTTACAGGTGCGTTTCTTCATGCAGGAGTATCTGAGCTTACCATGGCAGCTATTGCCAACGGAATGGCACTTCACGGTGGAGTGATACCTGCAGTGGGAACCTTTTTTGTCTTTTCAGACTTTATGAAGCCTGCTGTGCGGCTCGCAGCAATTATGGAGCTTCCGGTTAAGTATATATGGACACATGATGCTTTCAGGGTTGGCGAAGACGGGCCAACACACCAGCCGGTTGAGCATGAGGCCCAGATCCGGCTGATGGAGGAGTTGAAAAATCATTCCGGCCACCCCTCGATGCTTGTATTAAGGCCTGCCGACGCAGTGGAAACAACAATTGCCTGGAAAATGGCAATGGAAAACACAAAAACACCTACAGCACTTATCCTTTCAAGACAGAACATCAGGGATATTCCCCCACCGGAAGGTAAGGACCGTTATACTGCAGCACTTGATGCAGAAAAAGGAGCATATATCGTGCAGGATGACGGCGCAAACAATGACGTGATACTGGTTGGAAGCGGTTCTGAAGTATCAACACTGGTTGAAGGTGCTGCGTTGCTCAGGGAAAAAAGAAACCTGAAGATAAGGGTTATTTCACTCCTTTCAGAAGGACTGTTCCGTCAGCAATCCCCCGCATACCAATCCGCACTGATCCCTGAAAACACTCCTGTTTTCGGACTGACTGCGGGATTACCTTCGGCACTGCGTCAGGTGGTCGGAAACAGGGGAAGAGTATTTGGGCTGGATCATTTCGGTTATTCAGCTCCTGCTGGGGTTCTTGATGAAAAATTCGGATTTACACCGGAAAATGTATTCAGGCAGGTATATGCCTATCTGTCTGAGTATAATAAATAGCAGGATTCAGAATCTATGATGATTGGATCTGTTCTTTTTTTTTAAGAATATTAAACCTTTTTATGCTGCACAGGTCCAATGATGTTTACCTGTAAGTTTTTCCAATTAAAAATCAATGCAGAATTACAGCGACAAGGAGTTGCTATCACTGTTTCGTAACACGCATCAGAGAAATTATGCATTTAATCTTATAGTCAGAAAATACCAGGAAAGGTTGTACTGGCACCTGAGGAAAATGGTTATAGTGCACGATGACACTGATGACCTGCTGCAGGAAACCTTTATAAAAGCCTGGAAGGGTCTGGCAGATTTCAGGGAGGAGTCGCAACTTTACACATGGCTTTACCGGATCGCCACCAATGAAGCGTTGTCATTCCTTAAAAACAAACGGAAAAAATATCTCCTACCCATTGTGGATGTTGAAAAAGAACTCAGTTCAAATCTTGAAGATGACAGCTATTTCGATGGAGATGAGCTGCAGAAAAGACTGCAAAAAGCTATCCTGAAACTTCCTGAGAAGCAACGTCTGGTATTCAATATGCGATATTTTGATGAGATAAAGTATGAAGATATGGCAAAGATTCTAGACACTTCAGTCGGTGCTCTTAAAGCCTCATATCATCATGCGGCAAAAAAAATAGAAACTTTGCTGAAAAACAATTAAACCAACAGCTTTTATTTTTGTCAAAATCTAACATCATGGGAGAAAAACGAAATACAGGAAAAATACCTGAAGGTGCAGATAAAAGGAACCCCTTCTCGTTACCTGATGGTTATTTTGACAGTTTTCCGGTAAAACTTACCGAAAAGCTTCAAAGTGAGGTGCCAGCAAATATATTGATAACAAAGCGGATATGGGAAACCATCCGCCCGCAACTTGCACTTGCAGCAGTTATTACAGCTTTTGCCATGTTAGGATACTTTGGTTTCAGGAGTTTTATTGGAACAAACGATGAATGGCCCAGCAATGAAGCAGTGGCTGAATATATAGATTATTACCAGTATGATTTCATTGAACCTTACTTCATGAGCCTGCTTGAAGAGGAAGATTTCTATTTTGAAGATGCAACGTATCCTTACTCATATACCTGGTCTGAAGATCCCGATATTTATATAGACTATCTTTACAATGAAGATATTGATCTCGATCTCATTTTAACTGAATTTTAACTGAATTGTGAATTGTAACTTTAAGCTGACAATTATGTCAAAATATATATTTATAACAGCAACACTTCTGCTCATCTTCATCAATATTGCAGCACAACCTCAGTACCAGAGGGGGCGTGGTGGTTTTGAACAGGTTGAAGCAGAAAGGATAGCATTTATCACCCGTTACCTTGAGCTTACCAGTGATGAAGCAAAAAGGTTCTGGCCGGTATATGATGCTTTCCGGAACAGCAGGGAACTTCTCTCACGGGAGCGCCAGGAAATTTCAAGATCCTTCCGGCAAAACTACATAAACCTTGGGGATAAGGAAGCCGGGGAGATGGCGGACAGGTATATTGCTCTCCAGGTCCAGGAGGCTGAACTTGCTGAAGAGTATCATCATAAATTCAAGTCGGTGATCCCCCCCGTAAAAGTAATGCGACTCTACGAAGCCGAAAACATCTTCAGAATGCAGCTTCTCAGGAGAGTCAGGGGAGGCGGACCCGGAAGGGGTCCCGGTGGCCCGCCCGGCCAGAACCGGGAATAACTTATCAGAATCTTTGTGTCAATTATACAGGTTGCTGTGCATAAGCGCAATTACAGCCGCCTGTTTTTGATTTTCTGCAGGATAATTAATGATTATGATCAGGGTTTATTATTTTTATAGTATCTAAAACCATAACCCGCATGCACAGAATCAAAAAAAAAATCCATCAAATACTGGAAGTCTCTGACCCTGGTGACGAGTTTGGCAAAATCTTTGACATTATTCTCATCACATTAATCCTTCTTAATGCACTTGCTCTCATTCTTGAAACCATACAACCTGTCGCCGATGTCATGGGTGACTTCTTCTTCTGGTTTGAGTTCTATTCGGTTCTTTTCTTCTCAATTGAATATGTCCTGAGAGTCTGGGTAATCACAATCGAGCCAAAATTCTCACATCCGGTAATCGGACGGCTAAGGTATATGGTTACAGCCATTGCACTTATAGACCTTTTAGCCATTCTTCCATTCTTTATGCCCATGTTGAATATTGACCTCAGGTTCCTGAGGCTTTTCAGGCTTTTCAGGATTTTCAGGCTTCTTAAAATAGTCAGGTACTTCAAGGCGCTTAACCTTATGCTCCGTGTATTTCAAAATAAAAAGGAAGAGCTGGTCATGATCCTGACTTTTATTCTTTTTATGCTGGTACTTTCGGCATCGCTGATGTACTACATTGAGAAAGAGGTACAGCCTGAGGCATTTGCCAGCATTCCGGATGCCATGTGGTGGGGTGTTGCAACTCTGACAACTGTAGGATATGGTGATGTTTATCCCGTTACAGCGCTTGGTCAGCTCCTGGGGGCATTTATTGCATTGCTTGGGATTGGCTTTTTTGCTTTACCGACAGGTATTCTGGCCTCAGGTTTTTCAGAGGAGATCAGAAAGAAAAAAAATGAGTCCTCATCCTGTCCACATTGTGGCAAAGAACTGCCAGATTAAAAAGAGCATATTAAACGACCGACATCACCGGAAACTTTCAATATTCCTGATAATAATGTTCATTAAGTCATCACTTTCAGGGAGTGCCGGTGTCAATTTCTCTGAGAAATTCCACCGACTCTTTTATATCCTCAAACATCACCCGGTCACTGTCAATGAACGATACCCTTTTCCGGTAGGATTCAAAAATACTCTCGAGGAATGCGGAGCTGCGGGCCGGCCTCCTGAATTCAAGTGCCTGGGCAGCACTGTAAAACTCTATAGCAATGACCTTCTCCACATTCTCAATAACCCTGAGCGCTTTTGTTGCTGCATTTGCACCCATACTGACATGATCTTCCTGTCCCTGAGATGATTCAATCGTATCAACCGAGGCAGGAGTACAAAGTTGTTTATTCTGGCTCACAATAGACGCAGCAGTATACTGGGGTATCATAAATCCTGAATTGAGGCCGGGATTTGCAACCAGAAAAAGCGGGAGGCCCCTTTTTCCGGAAAGAAGCCGATATGTTCTTCTCTCGGAGATACTTGCTATTTCAGCCATTGCAAGGCACAAATGATCAAGTGCAAGTGCCAGAGGCTGACCATGGAAATTGCCTCCTGAGAGTACGAGATCTTCATCGGGAAAGATAGTAGGATTATCTGTAACAGAATTCATCTCGCGTTCAAATATCTCACCCACGTATTCGAGTGCGTCCCTTGAGGCACCGTGAACCTGGGGTATGCACCTGAAGGAGTAGGGATCCTGCACATGCGTCTTGGTTCGCGACACAATCTCACTCCCCTCCAGGATCTTCATTATCCTTGCAGCAGTTTCTGCCTGTCCCCGATGCGGCCGCACCTTTTGCAAAAGCTCATGGAAAGCTCCGGGGCACCCGTCGAAAGCATCGAGTGAGAGGGCAGCCACAACATCGGCAAGATACAGCAATCTCCTTCCTTCAATACAGCACCAGATTCCATAGGCAGCCATGAACTGTGTCCCGTTCAGCAGGGCAAGGCCCTCTTTGGACTTAAGTACCAGGGGTTCCCATCCGTACTTCGAGAGTACCTCGGAAGCGGCTATCCTGCTGCCGGCATGGGTCACCTCCCCCAGACCGATGAGTGGCAGGCTGAGATGGGCAAGCGGTGCCAGGTCGCCGGAAGCTCCCAGCGAACCCTGACGGTAAACAACAGGCAGAACATCATTATTGAAAAATTCGACCAGCCTTTGCACTGTGGCAAGATGCACTCCAGAGTGACCACGGGAAAGAGATACTATCTTAAGCAGCAGCATCAGTTTTACAAGGTGTGCCGGCACCTCCCCGCCTGTACCGCAGGCATGCGACATCACAAGGTTCTTCTGAAGGGTGTCAAGGTCAGAGGAAGGAATCCTCCTGTCGTAAAGCGAACCAAATCCGGTATTGATCCCGTAAACTGGCTCATCCGATTCCGCAATCTTTATGTCCAGGTATTCCCTGCAACGGGTAATCAGACCACAGACTTCCTCTGACAACAAAAGCCTGAGCTTCCCCGAAAGGATCTCCCTGATATCAGCGGATGAAATACCGCCAGTTGCAATTTTGTAGAACTTCTCCACTTTTAGACAGTTAAACCAGTAAGTAGGACATCTTGAAAACCATTGCCCTGTTTAGTGCATTCATGGTTTCGAGATAATAGTTGTCGGTAAAGACAAGGAATATGCCGGATACCGTTTACACCTCCATTGAAGCCGTGAATTGATGTTCAGGTGTTGTTAATCTGTTCATTGTACTGGATAAAGGTAGTAAAGACCCGGGATTTAACCTGAAGAACCTGCCCTGATGGTTAAAAAAAGTTAAGGCAACAGGACCGGGTGTATTATATTGACAACTGATGCAGGCATTTACAGGCTGATAATCTTCTGTTAGTCTGCCAGATAAATACTCTGCAAACAACAAACACCAATTTAGATTAATAATAAACTATTTTGACAGAATAAAACACATTCACAAACACATGCACGAAGTGTTATATTTACACTAATAACTTTTTGAAATCTTATGAGAACATTATTTCTGTTGATATCTTTTTTAGTTACAGCATCAGCGGCTGTTTATTCCCAGACAGCAAATAACTGGCGGGGATCTGAAAGGCAGGGCATCTATAATGAGACTGGATTGCTCAGAGAATGGCCCGCCGCCGGCCCCGAGATGAAGTGGGCATATGAAAAACTTGGCAAAGGATTTTCTTCACCTGTGGTGGCAGACGGCAATATATTCATCACTGGAAAAGAGGATGAGACAGGTTATGTATATAAGCTTTCCATGGACGGCAATCTTGTGGAAAGGTTTGCCTACGGGCCGGAATTTCACGGCGAAAGTTATCCGGGTAGCCGCAATACACCTGCTGTGGTTGATGGGATGATATATATTGTAAGCAGCATGGGACGTCTGGTATGCATGGATGCAGGTTCAGGCAGCTTAATATGGCAGATCGACCTGTTCAATGATCTTGACGGCAGGAACATACGCTGGGGACTGACGGAGAACCTGCTGGTTGACGGCGACAGGATATACTGTACCCCGGGTGGCAGAAAGCACAATATCGTTGCCCTTAACCGCCATAATGGTGAGATATTATGGTCCAGTCAGGGCACCGGCGAAGTATCGGCCTATTGCTCGCCATTGCTTGTCAACCACTATGGACAAAATATCCTCATAACACATACGAAGGACCATATTGTTGCGCTCAATGCAGATTCGGGAAGGGTACTCTGGAAATACAACCATGAAAACAGGTGGGATGTACATCCAAACACACCCATATACCACGAGGGAAGCATCTTCGCCTTCAGCGGATACGGAAGGGGGGGAGTCCGGCTCAGACTTGATTCGGTCGGCAAACTTGCCGGTGTTGAGTGGAGCAGCCGCGATCTTGACAACCAGATGGGTGGTGCAGTGCTTATTGATGGTTATCTGTATGGTTCCGGACATAATAACAGATTCTGGTTCTGCATTGACTGGGAGACCGGGGACAGGATTTACCGAACCCGTGATATTGACAAAGGAACGGTTATCTACGCCGACGGCCGGCTTTACTGTTATACTGAAAGGGGCGAGCTGGCACTTGTGAATCCTTCCCCTCAAAGCTTTGATATTGTTGGACAGACTGATATTACACTTGGATCAGGCCAGCACTGGGCACATCTGGTAATTGACGGAGGCGTCCTTTATGTTAGACGTGGAAATGCACTGATGGCATTTAATATCAGTGACCGACAATGATCATTATCTGATTATACGCAGGAATATTAAAATCAGTTAATCATTGCTCATGGCAGATAATTCCGTAATCAGGATATCGTTTTAAAAGTAGTTTATATACTTGTTTACAGATTAAATATTTACTTTTTAAAAAGATATAATAAATGCATAATCAGATCAGATATTTCTTTCTGTTGTTTCTTGTAATAACCACTTTTCCAATACCCCTTGCTGCCCAATCTGCTGATGGCTGGCGTGGCCCTGAACGCAGCGGCCACTACGATGAATCAGGGCTCCTTGATGCCTGGCCTGATAAGGGACCTCAACTGCTGTGGGAAACCCTTGATGCCGGAAGAGGTTTTTCCAGCCCGGTCATAGTTAACGACCGTCTTTTTATTACGGGCATGAATGAAGCACGCGACCGTGAAACCTTCTCTGCCTTTACCCTGAAAGGTGAAAAACTATATAAAGTTGAATATGGCAACCCCTGGGAAGGCTCCTATCCTGAAACACGCGCGACCCCGACTATTGATGGCGAAAGGGCCTGGGTGATCAGCGGACAGGGAGAAGTGGTCTGCATTGAGATCAGCAACGGAAATATATTGTGGAAGGTAAAAGGGGGAGAACTATATGAAAGGGAAACAGGCAGGTGGGGTACTGCCGAATCACCCCTGGTTTTTGATAATAAGGTGATTTATACCCCTGGCGGGGACAAGACCACGATGGTCGCACTGGATGCAGAAACCGGCACTAAGGTATGGAAGAGCCCTCCCCTGGGAGATCATTCCAGCTATGTATCCCCGTTACTGATAAACCACAACGGAAGGAGGCAGATCATTGCCATGACAGGGAAAAATGTCATTGGAGTTAATCCGGAAACCGGTGATATTGAATGGACCTTCGGTGATTGGAGAGAAGACCAGGGACGAAGCATTGCTGCCAATACTCCGCTCTTCAGTAACGGGCGTCTTTTTTTCTCTAACGGTTATGATCAGGGTTCATTTATGCTTGAACTTAACAATGATGCCTCCGATGTTACCCTGGCCTGGCGCAATAATGACCATGGAACACATCACGGAGGGTATGTCCTCCTGAATGGGGTTGTTTACGGCTCCAACTGGATAAGCAACAACCAGGGGAACTGGGTGGCAGTGGACTGGGATACGGGCGAAACCCTTTATAATGAATCCTGGAACACCAAAGGATCTGTTATTACCAACGGTACAATGTTATATTGCTATGAAGAACGCAGGGGAAATATAGGGCTGGTACGTCCGAACCGTTACAGTTTCGATGTTGTAAGCGAGTTCCGGGTAACTGGTGGGGAAGGTCCGCACTGGGCACACCCGGTTATAAATGACGGGATTCTCTATTTGAGACAGGGCTCCCTGCTGAGAGCGTACAACATAAGAAACTGAAAACTATGACAGCCCTCTTTAAATGATTTGAAAATGAGGCGTAACCCCGGTTAAGCAACATAATAGATTTATGCGTGAACTTGCATATAAATATATAATCCATCTGCCGGTTATAGTTTTTGTTGTGGGACTGCTGGCTATCGGCTGGTGGATGCTATTCAATCCCTGGGCTGCACTGGAACCTTCCCTTCCCGGGGCCGACGGGTACACAGGGAGTGAAAGAGGAGCCGGAGAGATGATCGTTATAGGAGCCCATTTTGAAAAGCTCAAACCTGCCGTCCCCACGGGTGGTGAAAGCTGGCCGAGGTTCAGGGGAGAGAACTTCGACAATATATACCATAACAGGATGCCGCTCATAGACAACTTCTCCCAGGGCGGATCCGATATACTCTGGTCAGTCGATCTGGGTGAGGGTCATGCCGGACCGGCAATATATGAAGGCCTTGTTTACCTGCTCGACTATGACGAGGATATCAGGGCAGATATGCTGAGGGTGTTTTCGCTGGAAACCGGAGAAGAATTGTGGCGAAGATGGTACAATGTCCATATCCGCAGAAATCACGGGATGTCACGAACAGTACCTGCCGTAACTGAAGAATATATTCTCACAATTGGTCCCCGGGGACACGTAATGTGCGTGGACAGGCTGTCCGGCGATCTCCTCTGGGGCATTGATCTCGGGATGGAATGGAATACCGAAATACCATTATGGTATACAGGTCAATGCCCGTTGCTTGATAATGGCGTTGCAGTCATTGCTCCCGGCGGAGACGCCCTTATGATAGGAGTTGACGCAGCCACCGGAGAAATAGTGTGGGAAACACCCAATCCACACGGTTGGGAAATGTCACACTCATCCATCATCCCCTTCACCTTTGAGGGAATAAAGATGTATGTTTACAGTGCTGTTGGCGGTGCCTTAGGTGTTGCAGCCGAAGGCCCCCTTGCTGGCGAGGTTCTTTGGGAAGTGCCTGAATGGAACCACCGGGTCCTGGCCGCTTCGCCTGTATGCCTTCCCGACGGCAGGATATTCCTCACAGCAGGCTATGGCGCAGGAAGCATGTTGCTGCAGCTCCATAACAATAATGGCACCTTTGAGACTGAAATAATTGAGACATTCAGGCCGGGAGAAGGACTTTCCAGTGAACAGCAGACACCGGTATATGTTGACGGGCACCTTTTCGGGGTACTGCCCAGGGATGCCAGGGCAATGAGGAACCGGTTCGTTTGCGTTGACCCTGATGATATAACCTCTTTCGTATGGACCAGTGGTTCAACAGCAAGATTTGGACTTGGGCCCTATATTCTTGCAGATGATAAATTCTTCCTTCTTGATGATGACGGTACCCTTTACATAATTGAGAAGAGTCTCCAGGGATTCAGGCAGCTTGACAGCATGAGGCTGATAGATAAAGGGCATGATGCCTGGGCACCGCTGGCAATAGCTGACGGCTATATGTTACTGAGAGATGATCACACAATGATATGTATTGACCTTAAAAGATAAATATGAAACGTAAATGGCCGGTAATATTAATAGTGTTGCTTTCTGCTGCAGTCATCATCACGGTAATCGTAACAGAACACACCTCCACCCTCCCGGGCAGAAGGCCGCCTAACCCTTTTGCATATGATGTTGATGAGTTCAGGTCGGTTGACCCCGGGATGATACGCTGGAAAGAGGCACGGCAGGTTGAGCTTGACACGCACACCCCCCGGGCTATAGCTTACACAGACGGGAAAATTTATCTTGCTGCTGATAACGAGCTGCAGATGATCGGTAGCGACTGGAGCCGGATGATGAGAAGAATTCTGCCGGGTGCCCCTACATGCCTCGCCGTTGCACAGGATGGCCGGATCATAGCTGGGATGGGCAACCACCTGGTACTGCTCAACAGTGATGGAGAGACAATTGCAGAATCTGAAACACTGGCAGGTGAAAGCAACATCACATCGGTAGCCATCCTTGGTGATAATATTTATGCTGCCGATGCACCCGGGCGCAGAGTGCTGGTATTTAACCGCGAACTCGAACTGATAGATGAGTTCAGAGGCGATTCGGGGGTATCTGAGATTCACGGGTTTATAGTGCCAGACGCGCATTTCAGTCTCGCGGTGAACCCCGAAAACGAATTGTGGATTACAAATCCCGGGATCCATGCCCTGCAGAACTATACTCCGTCGGGCAGACTGAGGTCATACATACAGAGGACATCCTTTACCCTCGAGGGCTTCAGTGGATGCTGCAACCCCGTTCATTTCACCTTTCTTCCGGACGGCCGGTTTGTAACAAGTGAGAAAGGGATCATACGGATAAAGGTAATGAGAGAATCCGGCGAAACCGAATCGGTGGTTGCACCTTCAGAATTATTTGCCGGAGGGACAAGAGCGCCTGCAGTTGTGGTTGACAATGATGGTAACGTGCTTGCGCTTGATTTTGACAGGAACATGATTAGAATATTTGAACCAATATGATCAAAATGCAAAGAAGAGATTTTCTTACAACTGCCGGCAGGTACGCACTTTATGGTGCGCTGGGGGTGATTACTGCACTAAGCTTTAAAAAGGCCCGGTTTACTGCTGACAAATCCTGCCCACCCGGCATATCCTGCAGAGATTGCAACCTGATTCGTAATTGCAGCCTTGACCAGGCAGAGGAAGCACGGTCTGATGTGAACAAAGAGGTCAGCTCATAAATCTGATTAATTATGGAAAGAAAAAAGACAAAAAGCAGAAGGGAATTCATAAACAGCAGCATGCGGTTCGGCATGGTTTTGGCACTGGGGGGAATAGGGGGACTCGCATTGCGAAGCTCCACAAAAGATCAGTGGGTATGGCAGATAGACCCCTTCAAGTGTTCCTGGTGCGGAAGGTGCGCAACAAACTGCGTGCTGAACCCATCAGCAGTCAAATGCGTGCATGCCTATGAACTTTGCGGTTACTGTGACCTTTGTGGCGGATACCTCATCCCGGGGCATTCCGACCGCAGCACAGCAGCAGAAAACCAGCTATGTCCGACAGCTGCAATAGAAAGAAAATTCATCGAAGAGCCTTACTATGAATACAAAATAAACGAAGACCTGTGTATCGGATGTGCCAAATGTGCAGAGGGCTGCTCCGCATTTGGCAATGGGTCGCTATACCTTCAGATAATGCACCATCTTTGCGTAAACTGTAACGAGTGTGCCATAGCAAGGGCATGCCCTTCCGATGCAATTAAGAGGGTTAAGGGATCCGAACCCTATCTGATGAAAGGTGATTTTACTGCCGATGGCGGAGAAACCTGAGATACCTGGCAGTTGGAAACCATAAATGACATTATAAATATCGAATAAAATTGCCCTGAAGCATAACCAAGACAAAGTACTTCTGTTAAAACCCGGACTTTTGAAGCTTACATCCATCATATTACCCCTCCTGCTGTTTTTGCTGGCAACAGCAATACCTGAAGAAACCTTTTCCCAGCAACGTTTCCCAGCCCCGGAATTTGAATCCGGCTATGAGTTGCCCGACGTCATAACTCCTGAGCCCAGGGCACTTGCCCTTGAATATGGTGATGTGATCGTGCTGCTCCTCTTTTTGCT
Organism: Bacteroidales bacterium; assembly: GCA_007134675.1. Taxonomy (GTDB): domain Bacteria; phylum Bacteroidota; class Bacteroidia; order Bacteroidales; family PUMT01; genus PXAP01. The sequence continues at coordinate 20,018 of SLKJ01000001.1, read as the reverse complement.
GGTAACTTCCTGGGTCGTGATAAAAAAACGCTCCAGGCAATGGATCCTCTGGATGTCAGTCGGCGCACTGCTCTATTTCGGCTTCTGGCGGAATGGTTGTATCTGTCCGGTCGGCTCACCGCAAAACATGGTTCTGTCACTGTCCGATCCCTCATATGCAGTCTCCTATACGGTAATTGCATTCTTCATCCTTCCCCTTATCTTCAGTCTTTCATTCGGCAGAGTCTTTTGTGGCTCTGCATGTCCCCTTGGTGCCATACAGGACCTTGTGATAGTCAGGCCTGTCAGTGTTCCGGTATGGATTCAGAAATCCCTTGGAATGTTCCCTTTTGTCTACCTGGCACTTGCAGTGCTCTACGCGGCCACCGGCACAGACTTTATTATATGCCGCTATGATCCTTTCGTAGGGATTTTCAGGATGGGTGCAGAATTCCACCTTATAGTCCTTGGTATATCTTTCCTGCTGACCGGTATGTTCGTGGCAAGGCCCTACTGCAGGTTTGTGTGTCCCTACGGCGCGCTTCTGAAGGTCACGTCCATATTCTCAAAGCGCCACCTTTCGATTACCCCGAACCAGTGTATACAGTGTAAACTCTGTACTGATTCATGTCCCTTCGGAGCCATTGACAAACCGACACCCGACAAGCTCGTACATGATATAAAGGGCCGTACAGGCAGGTTCATGCTCTATGCAGCAATTATACCACTGCTGATGCTGATAGGTGGACTCGCACTTTCCTCCTCACATGTATTCCTGGCAAAGGCCCATCCTGATGTATACCTTGCCCACCTTCTTATCGATAACCCGGAAGTTATGGATGACCTCAACAATCTGGACGTACAGACCTTTCTTGGATCAGACCGGACCATCGACGAACTGGTTGAATCAGCAGGTGAAATACAGGCATCATTCTATACAGGAGCATGGTTTACAGGGGTTTTCATCGGTCTGGTGGCCGGGTTGTTCCTCATCTCCCAGTATATAGTGAGGAGGAGAACCGATTATGAACCGAACAGAGGCGACTGCTATAGTTGCGGCCGCTGCATGAAGTATTGCCCCGTGCAGAAATGATCAGGCAGAAAACAGATTGGCAGTCTCAGGCAATACAATAAAATAAAACAGAAAGAACAGGATATAAAATGAACATCGGCGACAAAATAAAAATTGCAAAACAGTCAGCTACGGTAGCAGGTGCATTTTGCATTGTGATAAGCCTGCTGTTGCTTCTCAACTTTCTGCAAATGCAATCAGCTGACCCGCTGGATAGTGAGGTAATGGAAACCCTTGTGCAAAGGCTGGCGTTGGAGCCCGGCAACGAACAGCTTAAAAAGGAGATCAGGCAGTTTGACCTGCTGGCAAGGAAGGCCTATTTTACCAGTCTCTGGCAGGTCAGGACAGGCGGCATGCTTCTGCTCTTTGCCGCCATTATCCTTGTGGGCGCTCTCAGAATCTACTATTCACTTATTGACAAAATTGAAAAACCCGATAAGGAAGAAGAAACCAACGACATTACCAGTCGGGCACTTTCACGCCGATGGATACTTGCAGGAACCGGTATACTTATAGCAATTGCACTGCTGGCAACATTTACCGTTTCAGATCCTCTTGAAAGATACCTGTCCGATCTTCCCCCTCCCACAGAGTCTGGAGACCACGTTGAACGCATTACAATAACCGATCCCGATACCAGGCCAACTGATACCAGGCCCACCCCTGCCCCATCGCCCGAAGATCCTGAAACCGAAGAACCCGGAACCAAAGAAGAAGACCCGGAGGAGGCCCCTGCCGACCCTCCCGTGACTGACTTGGCTCCGGCCACACCCACCGCACCCTCCTTCCCCGGTGCAACCACAATCAGGCAGAATCATAATGCAATACGAGGACCCTGGAGCAACGGGGTAGTATTCCATGAAAACCTGCCCATGGAATGGGACGGAGAATCGGGCACCAACATTCTGTGGAAAGTGCCCGTCCCCCTGCACGCCTTCAGTTCGCCTGTAATCTGGGGCGACAGGCTGTTCCTTACCGGGGCCGACGACCGTGAGAGAAAGGTATTCTGTTTCAACAGACATTCCGGCGAACTCCTTTGGGAAGCTTCGGCCGATAACATCCCCGGGTCGCCGGCAACACCACCGAGAACCACGCCTGATACCGGACTGGGTGCGCCGTCTGCCACCACCGACGGGATTGGCGTATATGCGATATTCGGTACGGGCGATATCATAGCGCTCGACATGGAGGGAAACCGTCTGTGGGCAAGGAATCTGGGTGTACCCGATAACCATTACGGCCACTCTTCATCACTTATCTCTTACGGTGAAAAACTGTTTGTGCAGTATGACGATCTTGACCAGGGCAGGATACTATCCCTCAACGTCCTGACAGGCGAGACCATCTGGGACATAAAAAGGGAATCAAATGTCTCATGGGCCTCCCCTATACTGGCCAACGTGAACGGCAGTTATCAGCTCGTGGCCAAAGGAAACCCCATAGTGGCAGGGTACGACATTGAAACAGGAAGGGAGCTGTGGTCGGTAAGCGCCATGGCAGGCGAGGTCGGGCCTTCTCCGGCATTTGGCGGGGGATTTGTTTTCGCGGCCAACGAATATGCCACCATGGCCGCCATCAACCCGGAAACGGGAACTGTAGTGTGGGAAGATAACTTCTACCTGCCTGAGGTGGCAAGTCCCGTTTATGGTAACGGATATGTTTTCATCGCAACAACCTATGCGGTGCTTGCCTGCATGGATGCAAAGACAGGCGAGCAGCTCTGGGAGTACGATGCCGATGACATTTTCTATTCGTCACCCGTGGTTGCAGGCAACAGGCTCTATGTTACCGATATCAGTGGTAACACATACATATTTGAAACAGGAGGAGAACCGAACCTTCTGGTAAAGAACTCTCTCGGCGAGGAGGTTTATACAACCCCGGCCTTTGCCGATGGCAGAATTTACATCAGGGGGGAGGACTATCTTTACTGCATAGGTAATTGAAAGTTAAAATGATGGAAGCCGAGCTAAGCAGGATACAAACAGATGTTGACGAGATAATCTCCCTTTCGGGGAAAGATAAGAGTGCCGTAATACCTGTTTTGCAGGCAATACAGGAAAGGTATAATTACCTTCCGAAGGTAGCACTTAAAAGAGTATGCGACACCACCAGCATCACTCCGGCCGAAATTACAGGCGTAGCAAGTTTTTACACCCAGTTCAGGTTTGAGCCTGCCGGCAAACATATTGTAAAGGTCTGCACCGGTACAGCCTGCCACGTAAAAGGCGCCATGCTTGTGCATGACGCGATGGCCAGGGAGATGAAACTGGCACCTGGCCGGTCGACTGACGACAAGAGGCTGTTCACTATCGAAAAGGTGGCATGTCTGGGATGCTGCACGCTGGCTCCGGTTGTCCAGATCGATGATACAACCTATGGCCATGTTACAGCAAACAATTCAGCAGATGTGCTTAAGGATTTCCTCAGCCGTGAAGGCAAGGATAAGAAAAAGAAGGGTGTCATCCTGCCGGGGGGAGAGCTCCAGGGAGAGATAAGGGTTGGCCTGGGCTCCTGCTGCATTGCAAGCGGGAGCAGCGATATAAAGGATGCTGTCGAGAAATCGGTAACTCGCGACAGGATTAATGTGAATATCAAACAGGTTGGCTGCGTGGGCATGTGCCACCAGGTGCCTCTTCTTGAAGTGGTTACCGGAGACGGCAGTAACGGACAATCGAAGCTCTACGCGAAGGTTTCGCCCTCCGATGTGAGATCGATCGTCAGGTCGCATTTTGCGCCTCCCGGACTCCTCACACGCCTCAGGAACGGGATCACAAAGATTGCAGAAACAATACAGACCGACGACGACTGGGAAGGCATCGAACGCTACTCGATAGATGTGAGGGAAAAGCATGTTGCCTCCTTTTTAGGAAACCAGATACCCATTGCCACCGAGCACAGGGGCGTACTTGATCCTCTTGATCTGAATGATTATATTGACCGCGGCGGGTTTGGGGGACTCAAACGGGCGCTTGAAATGGAGCCTGGTGAAGTTATAAAAGAGATTATTGAGAGCGGACTGCGCGGAAGGGGCGGCGCCGGATTCCCGACAGGAAAAAAATGGGAGGTGGCTGCCTCACAACCCGGTGAAGGGAAGATACTTATATGCAACGGCGACGAGGGTGACCCCGGCGCGTTCATGGACAGGATGCTTCTCGAATCCTATCCCTTCAGGATTATCGAGGGCATGACCATTGCGGCAATGGCAGTAGGCACACCTGAAGGCATATTTTACATCAGGGCCGAATACCCGTTGGCCGTAAAAAGAATCAGGCGGGCAATCGAGATGTGTGTGGCCAAAGGATTGCTGGGGGACAATATACTTGACAGCAGCTTCAGCTTCAATATAAGAATCAAAGAGGGTGCCGGAGCTTTCGTATGCGGAGAGGAGACGGCGCTCATTGAATCGATAGAGGGCAAGAGGGGTTTTCCCAGGATTCGCCCCCCCTACCCGGCAGAAAACGGTTTATGGGGCAGGCCCACGCTTATCAACAACACCGAAACTTTTGCAATGGTGCCTTATATAATGGATCAGGGGGCAAAAAAGTTTGCATCGACAGGCACTGCCGAAAGTATGGGCACCAAGGTATTCGCACTTGCCGGGAAGATAAGGCGTGGGGGACTGATTGAGGTGCCCATGGGAATAACCATCAGGGAGATAGTTGAGGAAATCGGGGGTGGCATTGCCGGCGACAAACAGTTCAAGGCGGTACAGATAGGAGGCCCGTCGGGTGGCTGTCTCCCTCACTACCTGGCCGATACACCGGTCGATTTCGAATCGCTGCTTGACGCAGGGGCAATGATGGGCAGCGGGGGACTGGTGGTGCTGGACAGCAGCGACTGCATGGTTGACATGGCAAGGTATTTTCTCTCATTCACCCAGTCGGAGTCCTGCGGCAAATGCACCTTCTGCAGGGTAGGAACCCGCAGGATGCTGAACATACTCGACAGGATGTGCAGCGGGAAGGCAAAAGCCGGCGAACTTGAAGAGCTCGAAACACTTGCCCTGCAGGTAAAGGCAGGCAGCCTCTGCGGCCTCGGCAGGACATCACCCAACCCGGTGCTGTCAACAATAAGGTATTTTCGCGACGAGTACGAGGCGCACCTTGAAGGGAAGTGCCCAACCGGCAAATGCAAGGAACTCATTACCTACTATGTTGACGAAGAATGTATCGGCTGCACCATCTGCGCGCAGAAATGCCCGGTCGATGCCATAGCCTTCAGTCCGCATGAAAAACATGAAATAGACGACAAGGAATGTACCAGGTGCAATATCTGCAGGGAAGCCTGCCCCACAGGTGCAGTTAAAATAGGATAAGAATCAGTTTAAGCAAAGCACTAAATGGTCAGACTCAGGATAAACAACCGCGAAGTTACGGCAACTAAAGGGATGACGGTGTATGAAGCGGCAGCTCGTGAGGGCATTGAAATACCAGCGATGTGCTACAACAGCGATGCAGGACATTTTGCCTCATGTATGGTATGCGTGGTAAAAGATAAAAGCTCCTCTTCGCTCATCCCTTCCTGCTCTGTTTTTGCTGCTGAGGGCATGGATATAACAACAGACAGCGAAGAGATAGAGCTGGCAAGAAAGACCGCAATCGAGCTTCTTCTGTCAGAGCATGTCGGCGACTGCGAAGCACCGTGCCGGATTGCCTGCCCTGCGAACATGGATATCCCCCTTATGAACCGTTTTATTGCAGAGGGTAATGCAGACAAAGCCCTTGAAACGGTAATGAAAGATATTGCAATGCCATCGGTGCTCGGCAGGATATGCCCCACCCCCTGCGAAGGAGCATGTCACCGCAAGGGTGTTGACCAGCCGGTATCAATATGCCTCCTCAAACGTTTCGCGGGTGATGAAGGAAATTTAGAGGTAAAGCAGGCACCTCCAAAAGAGGGCAGGGTTGCCGTCATCGGGGCGGGAATCGCAGGGCTTTCGGCAGTATGGTACCTTCAGGTAAAAGGATTTTCCTGTACCCTGTTCGACAGCAACCCTCTGCCGGGTGGCGCCCTGAGGTATGAAATCGACGAAAAGACCCTCGACAGGGAGGTGCTTGATCGGGAGACCGGTTTTATACTGGATTCAGGCGTTGAATACCATCCGGGCACCAAAGTAAACAGGGCCCGGTTTGAAAAGATAGTGAAGGATTACGATGCGGTGGTGGTTGCCACAGGTAATTTTACAGAGGAGGTTGGTAAGTGGGGACTTGCAAACAATGGCAAACAGGTGACTGTCGATAAGGATAGCTACCTGACCAGTATACCTGATGTTTTTGCCGTGGGCAATGTCAACCGCAGCACCAGACTTGCCATCAGGTCGGCTGCCCAGGGCAAGGAGGTGGCTTTCAGCATTGAGAAGCTGCTTGGCGGTTCAAGTCCCTCAGGTGAGACCAAACAGTTCAATTCGCGAATCGGCCGTCTTCGTGAAGGTGAGTTCCCGGCCTATATGAACGGTGTCTCCTCTGAACAGAGGATTGAACCCAACGTAAAATCCGGAGGGAGTTTTGATGCAGGCAAAGCGGCACGCGAAGCGTTGCGCTGCATGCACTGCGAATGTCTGAAGCCGTCAGGATGCATACTGAGAAAATTGGCACAGAGGTACGCGGCATCACAGAGAAGGTTCAGCCTCGAGGAGAGAAAAGCAGTCAAAAAGACAATTGATCATGACATTGTTGTCATTGAACCGGGTAAATGTATCAGGTGCGGAATCTGCGTGAGGCTTGCCGCAAAATATCACGAAAGGCCAGGATTAACATACATGGGAAGAGGATACGATGTAGAGATTGCAGTGCCCTTTGATGAAAACATCAAAGATGCCATTAAAAAAACCGGCTCCATACTGGCGGGAGCCTGTCCAACCGGGGCAATCGCACTCAGGGAGGGCGAAAACGGGATCAGCCGGACTGATGATGATCATTATGAGTTAACTCAGCGAACAAAAGATTAAAGCCCCTGACAAAATATTAAACCGAGGTATTATGAATAACCATTTAAGCAAGTTCCGCCAACGATATGATCCGGTAATGACTGCTATTGTTTTAGTCATAATCACGGCTGTTACCCCGCTGCAGGCCCGGCCTGACGGAGGCGACTGGAAAAATTACAGGGGCAATGCACAACTTACGGGCAAGACAGTGAACCAGATCCCGGCAAATCCGGAAGTATTGTGGACTTTCGAAGCCGGATTCGACCTTAAGTCCTCTCCGGTTATTTACAACTCGAGGATTGTCATAGGATCGGGAGACGGTATTGTCTATTGCCTCAGCATGGATGGCAAACTGATCTGGCAGTACGAAACCGGCAACACCATCGAGGCACCTGCCCTGATCCATAATAACAGGGTGTACATCGGCAATCTTCAGGGCACCATCTTCTGCCTTGACCTGAGCAGCGGAAGGCTGATATGGCAATACGATTGCGATAACCAGGTATCGGCTGCCCCCAACATCTGGTCAGACGGCAAAAGAGATATCCTGCTGGTGGGCAGCTATGACTATTACCTTCACGCCATAGATGCCGATTCCGGCGAAGGTTTATGGAAATATGAGCTGTACAACTACCTCCACTCAGCCGTGGCAATTGAGAGTGACCTGGCGGTGTTTGGCGGTTGCGACGGCTACCTGCACAGGGTTGACCTGCAAAGGGGTGACGCACTTCCCGAAATTGAGATAGCCAGCTACGTGGCCGGATCACCGGCTTTGGATGAAGAGATTGCCTATATAGGCGACTATGACGGGACCTTGACCGCAGTCAATTATCTCGGGGGTAATATCCTCTGGCGGTGGACTGATGAGGAGAGGCAGCTTCCATTCGTCGCATCCCCTGCAATCTATGGCAACAGAATCATCATCGGGAACAGGGACAGGTTTGTCTACAGCCTTGATAAAAAGACGGGAGAGGTTCAATGGAAAACAAACACGGGCAGCAGGGTCGAATCGTCGGCGGTTACAGACGGCAGGCAGGTGCTTGTAGCCAATATGAGGGGCGACATTTTGCTGCTCGATATCAATACAGGCAGGAGGCTGTGGATGTTCGAGACGGGTAGCGCGGTATCGGGGAGTCCTGCAATATCGGGCAACAGAATCGTATTGGGCACCAACGACGGAACAGTTTGGTGCCTTGGGAACTGAACCCTTGTAATAAAACCGGGCAGTGATCCGCACAACCAACAATTTATTCTGAGCATTAAGAAACGGCAAAACGTAAGATAAAAATAATAAAAGCAAGAAGTTATGAAGATAGTCCATATCATACCTGGTTCGGGAGGAAGCTTTTACTGTGGCAACTGCCTGCGCGACAGTAAATATTACAGCTCAATAAAAACACTTGGGCATGATGTTCTGAAGATCCCAATGTACCTGCCCCTGTTCAGCCATGATAAAGACAACGACCACGTGCCGGTATTTTACGGAGCAGTAAACCTCTACCTTAAGCAAACCTACCCTCTTTTTAAGAAAGCACCAAAGTGGTTTGACAATATGCTGAATACCACGCCTGTGCTGAAACAGGCAGCTAAAATGGCAGGATCAACCCGGGCAAAGGGTCTGGAGGATATGACCATATCGATGCTGCTGGGTGAGCACGGCAAGCAGGCTGATGAACTTGAAAAAATGGTGCACTGGCTTGAAAAGAACTACAAGCCCGATGTTATTCACCTTTCAAATGCTCTGCTTCTGGGACTTGCAGGAAGGCTTAACAGCCGACTCGGCGTACCGGTGGTATGCTCGCTTCAGGATGAGGATGTATGGGTTGATATAATGTCTGAGACAAGCCGCGAAGCAGTATGGAAACTGATGAGTGAAAAAGCCAGGGATATTGCTGCATTTGTATCAGTCAGCCATTACTTTACGCGGTTTATGAAAGAGAAGATGAATCTTGAAGACAAAAAGGTTCATACACTTCATCTTGGAGTCGATCCTGACGATTATAAATATATAAATTCCGGCGGGAAAGCACGCTCAATAGGGTTCCTGTCACGAATGTGTGAGGCTAACGGACTTGACATACTGGTAGATGCCTTTATCTTACTTAAGTCCGATGCCAAAAACCACGACCTGAAGCTATACGTCAGTGGTGGAAGTACCGGCGACGATAACACTTTTATCAGGCAGCAGAAACAGAAGATCGCAGATGCCGGAGTTGATAAGGACGTTATATTTCTGGAGAACTTTGATAATGAGCACAGGCATATTTTCTTCGAACGCGTATCAGTTCTGTCGGTACCGGTACGTAACGGTGAGGCCTTCGGTATTTACCTGACAGAAGCCATGGCCAGCGGTATACCGGCTGTACAACCCTCACTGGGAGCTTTCCCTGAAATAATTGAACCAGGCGGAGGAGGATTATTATGTGGAGAAAATACCCCGCTGAAGCTGGCTGCAGCACTGGAAAAAGTACTCGGCAATAAAAAGGTGCTTGAGGAGATGAGCCGGAAAGCACGAGAGGGAGTCGAGGAAAAGTTCAATATCAACACCCAGTCCGCGAAACTGGTTGGTATCTACAGGGAAGTAAGAGAATAACAACCTGGATATTAATAATAATTATCCGGAATACCTCTTATTATCACTACAACCGGGGTCAGGTTCATTATGTAACCCTGATCGCCTAACCCTGTTGCTCCCTCAAAATTCCTGCATGGTAGGAACAACCATAACCACGGTTACCGTCTTTATAATACTCGGATGCCCCGTCAGATCCGGGAGTTTCTGATAAATCAAGCAGCTCTTCAATTTTGCTACTGGTGAGAGGTTTAAAATCACGCGCAATATCTATGCAAAGCTGCATTTGATTTATATTCTGCCATCCGCAAACCAGGGTACTCACCGGAAGTGACATGACATACCAGCGACAAAGCTCTGCCGAAACATTGATCCTTTCAGTTATTCGGTTGAACCGACCAACCAGTGATTTCATACCCAATGGAGCTATCTGGCGATCAAGCAGGATTGGCAACACTTTTTTTTGAAAACTGTTATAATGTGCATCCATAATATTTAAGGGCAGCAGCATGGAGTCCCATTCAACAGGCATATTTAACATTTCAAGATGGATCTCCGGATCACGGTGACCTGAAAAACCTATATACTTGAGTTTACCTTCTTTTCTGGCTTCCACCAGGGCTTTTACGGCCCCGTTTTCCGGATCAGATACACGTTCACCGTCGCCATCATATTGGATAGAGTGCAACATAACAAGATCAATACGATCAGTTTTTAATCGTCGTAAACCATCTTCCAGGTGACGTTTTGCACCCTGGTAATCACGGGCACAAACCTTGCTCATCAAAAATACCTTATCACGCATCCTGCCCATTGCCACAGCCTTTCCAACTACCTCTTCCGAACGTCCATTGTGATATTCCCAGGCATTGTCGATAAAGGTAATTCCAGCGTCAACCCCCTGATGGATCATCCGTATGGCAAGCTTTTCATCAATAAACCCAAGGTCCCATCCTCCAAAACCGATCATAGATACCTTCTCGCCGGTCTTCCCCAACGGCCGCAATGGTATAAGACCATTGCTGGTCGTCTGATTTTCAACCGGGAACATCAGAACTCCGGCCATCAAAGTCTGGATAAAATCACGTCTTGAATATTTATTCTCCATACTGCAATTTTTATTCATACTAAATTAATGTAAAAATAATCAAACTGCAAGTTACCTTAATATAATTTAACATTTTCAATGCCACTTTCTCATGACAATAGGAGGAGTTGTCAACGGTTTCCCCTGCCAGTAGCCAGGCTGACAACCACGATAAGTATAACAGCGCCGGCGAATGAAGGTATCAGCTCATAAATACCAGTGGACTCCTTGAACCACAGGTACCAGCCGATACATATTACAGCACCTCCTGTCATTCCGGCTGCAATTCCCTCCCTGGTGGCCCTTTTCCAGAAAAGCGACATGATAAGCGCAGGACCGAACGCAGCACCCAGTCCCCCCCAGGCGAAAAGCACAAGCCAGAAAACCAGGTCCTCCGCAATCCAGGCAAGCATAAGAGCAAGAATGCCGGAGAGGATGACCACCGCCCTGCTCAGATACATTTTCCGTTTTTCTTCAATATGCCTCTTCCTGGCAATTACCTTTTCATAAAGATCCCTTGCAAATGTTGATGCAACGACCAGGAGCTGAGAGTCGGCAGTGGATAATATCGCGGCAAACACCCCTCCCACCAGCAGTCCGTACAGCACCGGTCCGAAATATCCCGAAGAGAGCACCAGGTATATCATCTCAGGGTCCTCGTCGGGCAGGCGGCTGATCTCCGGCACCAGCAGTCGTCCGACAAGCCCGATGCTCACTGCACCGATACCAAGTATTATATTCCAGCAGGTGCCGAATATGGCCGAATATTTAAGCTGCACGGGATCCCTGATCGACATGTACCTGATTACCATATGGGGCTGTCCCGGAGAGCCCAGTCCGATACCCACAAAACCGAATATAACACCCGCTCCGAGTGAAAAAAAGTCAAGGTGCTCAGGGCTGAGACCCATGAGCACATCCCTCAACACCCCTACACCTCCAATATTTACGAGACCCACTACCGGCAGCACTACAAGGCCAATCAGCATAATAAGAGCTCTCACCACATCATTGTATGCCACGGCTACATAACCCCCAAGAACCATATAGACCATCACCAGCAGTCCCGAGATACCCAGCGACACAGCCAGCGGCATATTCATTGCAGTGGAAAGCGACTTCGCCCCGGCATTGAACTGTGCGGCAACATATGCCGTTATGAAGATGATCATGATAATGACCCCGGTAATTCGAAGCAGTCCGGTTTTGTCATTAAACCTCGATTCAAAATAGTCCAACAGGGTTATGGAATCAAATCTCTGTGTCTCTTTCCTGAGTCTCCTGCCCAGGTATATGAACTGCCAGGCCTCTACCATGGTATATCCTGCAATGGCCCAGATAGCGCCAACACCGGAAACATAGGCCATACCGCTCACCCCGAGAACCAGCCACGACGAGCGTCCCGACGAAACAGCCGAAAGTCCGACGACAAAAGCGTTCATGGCCCTCCCCCCTACAAAAAAATCGGACTGGCTCCGGGTGCGAAGCATAGCCAGAAGCCCCACTGCAACAGGTATTAACAATGTCAATATAAAGATGGTAAGCGCCAGAGGATCGCTCAGTTTATCATAAATATCTTCAGCCATGTGGGAATAATTAAATGGGCCATTTTATTTTTTTAACGGGCTGGGAAATTATGAAATATGAGAAAAAAATGCAAGCTATAACCTGCTGATCCGGCAAGTAAGGATATGCAAGTTTTCAGCTAAACTAAAGATCATGCAACAAAATAATTTTTGAAAATTTTGTAATTAATTAAATTAATCTCTAACTTGCTTTTATTTAATCTAAATTAACCTAATCTTGAGATTATGAAAACAACCTTTTCAAAATTAATCTATGTGCTGCTCATTTTAACTTCAGCAGCTCTTGTTTCCTGTGAGGGAGACGAAGGGCCGATGGGACCGATGGGACCAATGGGCCCGCAAGGTGAGCAAGGGCCCCCGGGTCAGGATGGTGCTGACGGTGCTGATGGTGCTGATGGTGCTGATGGTGCTGATGGTGCTGACGGTGCTGACGGTGCTGACGGTGCTGATGGAAATGCCAATGTTACGATCATAACTTTACTTAACAGTGAAGTCGAATGGACATCAGGAGCCTACCTTGGCCGGACATCCAATGTCTTCACTCTTACCACAGAAAAGGTAAATGAGGACATCATTCAACACGGCTTAGTTCTGGGATATTTCAGCCTTTTCGGAAATGCATGGTATTCCCTCCCCTTTATATGGGAAACCTCGGATGGCTCCAACAGGCAGTATATTCTCCACAACTATAACTTGAACACGATAAGGTTGTACGCCTTCCAGACAACAGGTGTTTTGGTCCCGGCAGCCGATGCATACCGCTTTTTGTTGATTACCGATAACAATGTATTCACAAAATCATCAGGAAAGAAAGACATCCTCTCTGAAATGGAAAAGGCCGGTGTTAATGTTGACAATTACTATGAAGTAATAGATTATTTTGGAATAAATTAATAATCCCTTTTATGTTCTATCAAAAAGCCGGAATACCTTCCGGCTTTTATTTTATTTGTCATTAAATGGGTATTTTTACTGTCGGAAGAATTCTCATAAAACGCTTAGTCAGATCACAAAACTAAACAACACCATATTTCATGTTGCTTGAAGCACGCAATATTTCAAAATCATACAAAAGCCGCTACGGCAGGACAATCCGCGAGGTTCTGAACGGCCTCTCCCTCGCTGTCGGCGAAGGTAAGAGAATCGCAATAACCGGCCCCTCCGGGTCGGGCAAGACAACGCTCCTGAACCTGGCAGGCACCCTTGACTTCCCCGATAAGGGTGAAATCCTTTTCAGGGGTTATTCCCTTTCGGGGATGAACACGGCAGAACTTGCAGCATTCAGGAACCGGGAGATAGGCTTCGTATTTCAGTCCCACCACCTGCTGCCGCAGCTCACATTGTGGGAAAACGTGCTGATACCGGCACTCCCGCTAAACGGCAATATGAAGGAGGTGTACAAAAGGGCTGAGGAGCTGCTGCGTGAAACCGGACTTTGGGACATACGCCACCAGAAGCCCGGCGAGCTTTCAGGTGGAGAATGCCAGCGGACCGCAGTGGTAAGGGCTCTAATCAACAAACCTTCGCTGCTGCTGGCCGACGAGCCAACCGGATCGCTCGACAACCGGAATGCCTCGATACTGACTGAGCTACTTACAAGCCTCAGTGCCAGGGAGAATATAGCAATGGTTGTTGTAACTCATGCCCCAGGCGTGGCTTCGGGAATGGATAAAATATACAAGCTGAAGGAAGGCAGACTGACCGAAAATTCAGATAGCTGAGCCGCCTGCAGGCCGGCTGCTGGTCCGATGGTTTTCGGCCGGTGACCTGACCGGGCAAAGAAAGGGTTCACCAACCCGGGCATAAAAGTAAAAAGATGCGCTTACGTAAACTAATAACCAGATCATTCATTCACTATCTCAGGGGCAACATGCTTGCTGCAGGGGGACTTGCCGTTGCCACTGCAGTAATAACCGGAGCATTTATCATTGGCGATTCTCTGAGCCATTCTCTCGAGAAGGCGGTCATGATGCGGTTGGGTGGTATCACCCATTCTGTAACTGCTGGCGACAGACTCTTTACAATTGAGATGGGCGACAGGTTCGAAGAGAAGAGCGGAATTAAGATTTCACGGGCGCTGGTGGCCGAAGGGATGGCCATTGCCGGAGGGGGTGCTGACCGCCTGAACCGTGTCCAGGTGATTGGTGTTGACGACCGTTTCAGCTCAATGCTTGGCAGCGGCCTTGATTATGGTGCTGCCGGACCGGGTGAGGTGGTGATAAGCGCCAACATGGCCAGCCGGCTGCAGCTTGAACCTGATGATCACTTCATGCTGCGCATGAAGAGCGCAGGGGTAATACCGATGAATACCCCGCTGGTGTCGGATGCCAACCAGACGGTTACCAGAAGGGTAAGGGTGGTAGCCATTGCAGAGGATGACGATTACGGCCGGTTCAACCTCCGTGTATCACAAACGGCCCCTTTCAACGTGTTTGTTAATATCTGCTGGCTCAATACCGTGATGGGGCTCGACGGCATGGCCAACGCCCTTTTTCTTTCTGATGAAGATGCAGATCGCAGGGATCTGAAGGCGCACCTGAAGGACTCCTTTGAGCCGGAAGATGGGAACATGGTTGTAAAATACAGGAACGACGTGGAGATGACAGAGATAAGCTCTGAGAGGGTGTTCATCGAAGAGCACCTGTCCGCCAGGCTCAGCGAAGCATTCCCCACAGCCAACCGTGTGCTTACCTACTTTGTAAACTCTATCGAAAAGGGCGATAACAACACCCCCTATTCCTTTATTGCAGCCACTGAACAATTCGGACTCGGGCCGGGGGAAACTGTTATAAACAGCTGGCTGGCCGATGATCTTGGAGCTGGCATCAGCGACACTCTGATGGTCAGCTATTTTGAAACCGGTCCCCGCCGCGAGCTGGAAGAGAGGGATGTCAGACTGGTTGTTACCGGTATTATCGGCATGGACCGGTCGGCAGCCGACAGCACACTGATGCCATTCCTGCCGGGTTTGTCGGATGCCGGGAGCTGCAGGGACTGGGACGCGGGGGTACCCATATCGCTCGACAGAATAAGAGATGCCGATGAAGATTACTGGACCGGCTACCGGGGCACACCCAAGGCATACATATCGCTCGAAGAGGGACAGCGGTTGTGGACAAACAGGTTCGGCAACCTCACCTCTGTCTGGCTTTCCGGAGAAGAGAGCGACCTCCGGCAGGTCCGCAATACCATCACCCGGGTTGCTGACCCCCTGCAGATGGGCTTCCAGGTAAACGGTCTGAGGGAGCAGGGACTGGAGGCTGCTGCGGGTGGAATAGACTTCGGGATGCTTTTCGGGGGACTCGGCTTTTTCGTGATGCTGGCGGGTGTGATGCTCTATTTCCTGCTGATGCTTTTCAACCTCGAAAGAAGATCCTCTCAGGTCAGACTCTTCTCTTCCCTGGGCTATACACCGGCACTTATAAGAAAGATATACATGGGCGAAGGGATGCTTGTCGCTGTGGCCGGGGGGTTCGCGGGACTTCTGCTGGCAGCTGGATACGGCGAGCTGGTAAGGTACGCCCTGATGGAGGTGTGGCAGGATATCGTGCGCACTGACCTGCTGGTACTGGTTATAAATCCCTTTTCATTAATCGGTGGACTCACAATTTCGCTCGCCATCGCCCTGCTGGTTACCTTCTTCGGTATTAACAGGTACATTCTCAGAAAACCGGCAACTAACCCTTCCGACTCCACTGACGAAGGCAATGATGGCTCTGCCATATACGAGAGAACTGCCAGGAAAAAATGGCTGATAACAACTTCTTCAACCGGCACGAAATTAACGGACGGTAACATGCTTAAAAAGTTACTGGCTTATATACAACCCCGCAGACAGGCAGATTCCAGTCACAACTTCACTCTGTCGGTTGCACTGCTTTTTACATTTGCCGGAGTGACAGCTCTTCTGCTGCAGCTTTTTACCGGCCTTGATGCAGGCCCTGTGGGCTTTTTCGTTAGCGGGGGACTGCTACTTGTGGCTGTACTGCTGCTGGTTCGTGTGCTGCTGATGCTGGTAGCAAACAGGGCATATGACAGAATAGACATGACACGGCTAAGCATCAGGAACCTGGCACGCAACAGCACCAGGAGCCTTATGGTGATCATACTGCTTGCGCTGGGCATATTCGTGATCATCGCAACCGGCTCTTTCAGGAAAGATGCCGCAACTGCAGAGTTGCACCCTGAAGGAGGTACCGGTGGGTTCCTCTTCGTAGCCGAATCTACGGTGCCGGTCCTCCATAATCTTAACAGCAGGGAGACCCGTCTTGATCTGAACATACCCCCTGATGTGGGTTTTGTACAGTTCATGGCAAGTTATGCCGACGATGCAAGCTGTCTGAACCTTAACGAGGTAGAAAATCCTCGTATTATAGCAACCGATCCTTCATACCTTGAAGGCAGGTTCAGCTTTGCAAGAGACACAGACTGGCTTGACAACGACAACCCCTGGCAGAGCCTTAACAAAGAGCTGCCCGGGAGTGATGCCGGCCCGGCCACCATAAGAACCAACAATGGTGGGGCCGGCACGGCAGCGCATGGTCCGGCAGAGGACCAGTCAACTGTAACCGCCGAACGTGAGGTACAACCCTCACGGGCCTCAACGCCTTTGATACCGGCCATTGCCGACCAGGCTGTGATACAATGGGGACTGAACAAGAGGGTTGGCGACACACTTTTCTATACCGATGAACGGGGACGGGAGATAGGGCTGCTGCTGGTCGGTGGACTGGCAAACTCGATCTTTCAGGGCAATGTCATCATTTCTGAGGATATTTTTCTTAAACATTTCCCCTCAACAAGCGGCAGCAGCTTCTTCCTGATCGATGCTGAACACGACAGGGAGGAGGAACTGCGCGAAGAGCTTGGCTTCATATTCAACGATCAGGGATGGGAAATGGCAACCGCGGCCGAGCGGCTTAATGAGTTCAACTCGGTAGAAAACACCTATCTTGCAATCTTCATGATGCTTGGCGCCCTCGGAATACTTCTGGGGGTAGCCGGTCTGGCAGTGGTCATGGCCCGGTCCATTGCAGAAAGGAGGATGGAGCTGGCACTCTATGTATCGCTTGGCTTCAGGAGATCGCAGATCAACATGATCATTGTGCGTGAATACCTTCTTCTGCTGGTCGGGGGACTGGCGGCGGGGATACCGCCTGCCATAATAGCCATAGTTCCATCTCTTATGCCCGGCTCACAACAGATCAACCCGGGTTTTCTGGCAGTCATGGTCGTGGCCATATTCCTCCATGGCCTCCTCTGGATAACGGTCACCTCCCTGCTGATGATAAGGGGCGGCAATCTTACCGCTTCGTTGCGCAACGACTAGTGTGTTGCTCTTATTTGTATACCCATAATTGTCACACCCGACGATCATGATGTATACCAGGGAAACCTTTGGGGAGACGGAAGATCCATTGTTTTATCAAATGAATTCTTTTATCCAAAATAAATATCGTTGACCTAAAAATAATTACATTTACCATCATTAAAAAAAAAGAGATGAAAAAGACAAATTTTCTGGCATCAGAGATTGTTAATACTACCCTGATCTTCTTGTTATTTGCAATTTGTTTTCCCGGGTGTGGTTATGAAGTTCCCGAAATAAGAAAGTGGGAGCCTCATGATTTTGTCTATGAATTTGATGCAGGAAAAGTCCAAAATCCTTTTGATGTGAAGCTTACAGCGCAGGTTACCCGGCCTGATGGCACTGAGTTTACGGCATTGGGATTTTATAATGGGAACAATAATATGGTAATAAGGATTTCGGCCAATATGGAAGGAACCTGGTTTTTTGTTACCCATTCGGATATTGAAGAACTAAACGGTCATAAAGAACGGTTTGTTTGTATCGGGAATGAAAACTCTGCCGTACGGGGGCAATTACTTGTTGATAGTGATAATCCCCGGCATTTCATATTTGAAGACGGCACGGTTCCTTTTATAAGCGGATATGAATGTGACTGGCTCTGGAGTATTGACCAGGGGAATGAAGACATTAGCATTACAGAACAGTTCCTCGATAAAATCTCCCTATTTGGATTCAACTATATAGTTATGAATGTTTATGCTTATGATACCAGATGGTCTCCCGGTATCACCTCGGATTATGATTTCGGACCACCACTGATGATACCCTGGGAAGGAAATAATTTTTCCCCTGACCATTCTGTACTGTATATTCCCTTCTGGGAGCATTTCGACAGAGTAATCTATGCGATGCATCAAAGGGGTATTATTGCTCATTTAATGCTTACGGTTACAAATAAAATAGTTAACTGGCCCGAGCCCGCCAGTGAAGATGATGACAGGTATTTTAAATATGTAATCAGTCGTTATTCAGCTTATCCCAATATTGTGTGGGATTATGCCAAGGAGTCATATTACACAACCGATATTGAATACAAGAAAAACAGGTTAAAGCTAATAAGAGATACTGATCCTTATGGCCGGCTGGTTACACTTCATGACGATGATAAAATTTTCGAATCACATTATGATGACCTGATTGATTTTCATCCCGACCAGTATCATCTGGAGACAAGGCATCAAAGAGCGCTGGAAATGAGAGAATACAGGGAGTGGCCTGTAATGAATATTGAATACGCCTATGAGCACGGACCAGGAGGGATGGATGACAAATTATTTCGCGGCCCGGTAGTCAGTCCGGAGGAAAACTACCGCAGGGCCTGGCAAATAGCGATGGCAGGGGCCTACAGTACCTATTATTATACTTATACTGCCTGGGATGTGATAAGGTACGATCATACTCCGCAGGGATACAGTTATCTTAAGGTGATGAGCGATTTCTTCAATCATGTTGGTTTTTCCCGTTTCATACCGGCGGTCCTTCTGCCCGAGTTTTCTTCTTTGGTAAATGATTCCGAAGGTTATTGTATGGTCAGTGACGATAATCGGGAGTTTATTTTTTACAGATTCGATTCCTCCGAACCTTTTGATATTTCAATCCTTGAAATCACACCCGGTTATGAAGCTGTATGGATTCAGCCATATACGGGAGAGAAAAGGGCAGCTGAAGGTCTTGATACTGGTATGGCTATACCACCCTCAGACTGGTGGTTCTGGCGAAATATACCAATTGTGTTGTATATTTCGAAGTTATAGGCAGCCTTCGGTGTCCGGTCATCCATGGAACCGGATTGATGTCAGACCGCTACCATGTAAAGTGGAATTAAAACCGGCGTTTATTTCAATTCGGATATTTAAGTAACAGATTGTAAATTTGAAAATATCATAAAAAACCAATATACAATGAAACCAGAATACCATTTAACAGGTTTGTTCAGTACCAAATCATTTAATAATTTAATCTTGTCTTCCTTATTGATCAGTCTTCTTTTTGTTTCCCGGACAAATTATGCACAGGATTATCAAAAAGATTGGTTTTACAATCCATTTAATCAGTATAGTGCTCATCACCGGCCCATAGGCACAGGGGCAATATATGCAGATGAGAATCATCCTGCTGTGGTTGATTGGCTTAAGAGAAGTCAACTGAACATTAATGTTGGCGACAAACCTCATGGTCTTTATGTGACTACTGCTGATGAAGACGGCCCGGTACTGACGGTAAACAAGAGGCAGGCAACCGGCACTTCGGGGTTACCGGCACAAATGCGTTTCCCCGCTGAAGGAGTTGAAATAGATTTTCCTGATTACTGGGATGGAAATATAACTGTATATGACAGAACAATAGATAAATTCAATCATCTTCGTGTATATGCATGGAATGAAGGTAATCCGGTTGCCATGCAATATCGGCAATATTCACC
>SLKJ01000191.1 GCA_007134675.1 Bacteroidales bacterium | reverse complement strand
CCAGTTGACACCTACAACAGGATAATCATTGAAGGCAGGATGTCTGAAGTAGGTCTCCACATAGGGCTCATTGTATCCGAGGGGACTTCTCCATACTGTAGTGTCGGGAAGAGCATTTCTGTATACCTCAGGGAAATCAACATATACTCTTCTGATCCAGTGAAGATATTCCCTGTAATCAACATTGCTGACCTCGGTCTCATCCATGTAGAATGAACTTACGCTTACTCTCCTTGGCACGTTGTTCCAGTCATACATCACATCTTCCTGGGTCCGTCCCATCGTAAATGTTCCTCCGTCAATAAAAACAAGTCCGGGACCGGTTTCCTGCTCGTAAAGTGCCCTAACCTCGAAGCCGCCCATTTCAGGGTCATTATACCGCCATCCGGTAGTGGAAGATACATCAGTACTCCCTCCTCCGAGTAATCCGCAGGAAGTGATTACAGCTGACAATACGACAAGAGAAAATATGCTTGTTAATTTCATAAGTAAATATTTTAATTAAATCATTGTTCTAATGCACCTTGACATGAAAATAATGTCATGGGCGGTTCATCTGTTATTATTTCAAATCAAAAATGGTGATGCAAACGCAAACATAATATTTGTAACGATAAAAAATCATAAAAATTGGATTTGTACCTGTTAAGTTTTGCTATGCTGAATGTTTTACGACAATAATAGCAAATATGTTTCCGTTTGATTAAATATTTTTAAAAATATATCGCCGATGCCGGGGAAACCAGCGATTTGGTGTTTTAACCCATTTGCCTGCAATGCTTATTACAAATAACCTTCCGGTATGAAGAGAATAATCATATTCCTTTCCTTTCTTGCTTATATGCCGGTTTGTGCTCAAACAATCTACCCCGGAAACAAAATAACCTGGCACCATCCGGACGATACCACACAATATGGCAGAAAGAAAGCAGGATTTGATCTTCAGGAACCTCTGCATTTTTTCAACCCGGCCGCATATAACGGTAAAGATCCTGAACTTCCTGTATACACTAAACTGATTTTTTCATCAGATTATTATCCGGACAATTATATTGAGCTTACGGATGTAATGTTTACAGCACTGGATGACCATGAGACCGCTCTTTTTGCCAGTCCGGAATTGTTGAATAATGAAATCATTCCGGAACAGGAATGGGTTATTACCCGGGGCCAGCCTGCACTGCAGGTGTCCTTTGTACCTCTTCGCATAAACCCGGTTAGTGGTATCCCTGAAAAGCTTGTCTCTTTCTCATACAGATTCAGGGAAGCAGAAACAAAGGTTAAATCATTAAAGCCCGGATTAAAACGCAGTTACACCACCAGTTCCGTTTTGAGCAGCGGTAAATGGGTGATGATAAAGACAACTGAGGACGGCATCTACAGGCTGACATACGATGATCTTGTACAAATGGGGATTGAATCACCATCCAATATCAGAATATACGGCAACGGAAACCGTATGCTCCCTAAAATGAGCGATCAGCACAGACCTGATGATCTTATTGAAAACAGGATATATATCAGCACAGGTTCAGATGGCACATTCGGACAGGGGGATTACATTCTTTTTTATGGCCAGGGGCGGGTAAGCTGGGATTATAACGAGGAAAGCGGAATGTTTGAGCACGAACAACATCTATATTCCGAAGGGAGCTATTATTTCATTACCTCTTCATCTTCAGGGAAAGACAGGATTGAACAAAAGAATAATCCCACAGGTATGCCGGAGGTTTATGTTGATGAGTTTGATGATTATGGCTTACATAAAAAAGATAAGGTAAACCTTATTAATTCAGGCAGGGATTGGTTTGGTGAGCATTTTAAAGTCCAGACATCATACGATTTTTCATTCAGCTTCCCCAATAGCATCACAAACAGCCAGGCCGGTCTTAAATGGCGTGCGGCATCAAGATCGCCGGTACCCACCTCCTTCACAGTAATACACAACTCCCTTTCAGCCGGTCAGCTCAATTTCCCGTCTGTAAACACGGGCAGTTATATTACCGACTTTGCGGCAATAAGAGAGGGAATAACAAGTTTCAACGTTGCAGGAGGCAACCAGATAAATATTACTGTACAATATGCCCAGACCACTGCCTCAGCTGAAGGCTGGCTTGACTATCTGTCTCTTAATGTCAGGCGCTCCCTTATCATGACGGACAGCCAGATGCATTTCAGAGATACGGAATCTGTAAACGAGGGACAGGTGACCGGATTCATGATAGGTAGCGCTGGAGCAGAAACCAGGGTGTGGGATATAAGCGATCAGCAAAATATTTCTGAACTTGATACAGAGGTATCCGGCAACACAGTTTCCTTCATCGATGAAACAAGCCGGCTGAACCAGTACATAGCTTTTGATGGCAGCAGTTACCTCACACCTGAAATAATCGGTCCGGTACCCAATCAGAATCTTCACGGGACAGGGAGTGTTGATATGGTCATAATCACCCATCCGGATTTCATGAACCAGGCCAACCAGCTGGCCAGTCACAGGCGAAACAATGACCAGCTGGATGTGATAGTTGTAACACCCGGACAGATCTACAATGAATTCTCTTCGGGAAAGACTGATGTGACTGCCATCAGGGACTTTATGAAGATGCTTTATGACAGAGCCAACAGCGAATCAGAAATGCCCAGGTACCTTCTGCTTTTCGGCAACGGCACCTATGATAACAGGCCTGGTAACCCTTCCGGTTCAAACTTTATACCCACGTACCAGTCGCCCAACTCCTACAGACCAACACAATCTTTTGTCAGTGACGACTTTTACGGATTGCTTGATGATGGTGAAGGCGAGTTTCAGGGGCTTATTGATATTGGTATTGGAAGACTTCCTGTAACCACTGCCGATCAGGCACAGTCTGTTGTAAATAAAATAATCAATTACAATACCCCGGCGAATAAAGGGGATTGGCAGAATGTTCTGTGCTTTATAGGAGATGACGGCGATAACAATATGCATATGCGTGATGCTGATATTCTTGCCGAAAGCGTAAAAACCAGTTATCCGGCATATAATTTGGAAAAAATATATCTTGATGCATGGCCAAAAACAGGTACTTCTCTGGGACAAAGGTATCCGGGTGTGAACCAGGCTATAGCAGAGAGAATCAGAAAGGGAGCACTGATTATAAATTACACTGGTCACGGAAATGAACTGAGGCTGGCTGATGAGAACATAATTGATATAAATGATGTACTGTCATGGACCAACCGTGACCGCTTACCGATATTTATGACAGCCACCTGTGAGTTCAGCCGGTTTGACAATCATGCAAGGGTATCGGCAGGAGAAATGCTTTTGCTGAATCCAAACGGCGGGGCTATAGCAATGTTCTCAACCACCAGGCTGGTTTACGCTTCGCCAAATTTTATATTAAATCAGAATTTCAAGCGCTTTGTTCTGGAAAAAAAGCATAATGGCAGAGATATGCGGATGGGCGATGTGATGAGGCTGACTAAAATTAATTCCGGGGGGGGGATAAATAAAAGGAATTTCACACTCCTGGGTGATCCTTCAATGAAACTTGCCATACCAGTTCATAGAGTTGAGGTAACATCTATCAATGAAATTCCTGTTACGGAGCCCCATGACACGCTGAAGGCCCTCAGCAGGGTTACCATATCCGGCGGGATAGTATCTGACAACGGAACCCCGTTAACTGATTTTGGAGGTATGGTCTATCATACGGTGTACGATAAAAAGATGCAGAATACCACCCTGGGTAACGATGGATCAAATCCTTTCAGTTTTACCAGCCGGGATAACATAATATACAAGGGGAAAGCGAGCGTGACTTCAGGCAGCTTCAGCTTCAGTTTTATAGTGCCCAAAGATATTGCATACCACTACGGATACGGAAAGATAAGTTCCTTTGCAAAAGACGGATTATCGGATGCGGCGGGCAATTATAATGAAATAATAATAGGAGGATCCAATCCTGATGCACTGGTTGATACAGATGGCCCTGAAATAGAGTTGTATATGAACGACCGAAATTTTGTCAACGGAGGGACGACGGATGAAAACCCACGCCTGCTGGTATTCTTAACTGATAGTTCCGGTATCAATACGGTTGGTAGTGGAATAGGACATGATATAACACTTGTTATCAACAATGACCCTTCCACACTGCTTGTGCTAAATGATTACTATGTTGCAGATGCTGACAGCTATCAGAGTGGATCTATTGACTATCCTTTCACCGACCTTGAAGAGGGAAGCTATAACCTGAAGCTTAAGGCATGGGATGTATTCAATAATTCATCTGAAGCATCCATAGACTTCTCCGTTGCTGAGTCTGGTGAACTGGCGCTCAGGAATGTCTTCAACTATCCCAATCCCTTTACACAGAATACAACCTTTCATTTTGAGCACAACCGGCCCGATACAGGAATGGATATCCTTATACAGATATTTACAGTTTCAGGCAGACTGGTAAAGACAATTGATACTTCCATAAATACCAGCGGTTTCAAGCCGGATCCCATACCATGGGACGGGCTTGATAATTTCGGCGACAGGATAGGCAGAGGAGTTTATATCTACCGTTTAAGGCTCAGAACAAGCGACGGGCAAACTGCCGAAAAATATGAAAAGCTTGTCATACTAAAATAACCTTAAAGTTTGTTATTTATTAACACCTTGCCGGTAAAGTAAATTATGAATTGAATTCAGTAAAGACATTTTACTGTACATTAATAAAATTTTTGACTTAATTATTATATTTTTGCTCACTCAAATACTTAAATGAGGCTATGAAAAATAAGACCTTTCTGCTGTTTGTATCTGTGTTGATTTGTCAGTTCTTATTCATGCCCGTTGCCGCTCAACTGGATGATCCCTATGTACTGAGCGGGCAAATGAATGTGGTGCATGTCGCCGTTCCTTTTCTAACAGTGGCTCCGGATTCAAGAGCTGCTGCAATGGGAGATGCCGGTTTAGCCACACAGCCCGATGTATATTCAATGCACTGGAATCCGGCCAAATTTGCTTTTATCGATAATGACCTGGGTGCTGCTTTTTCCTATACACCATGGCTCAGAAACCTTATTGATGATATTAACCTTGCATACCTTACCGGATATATAAGGCTGGACAGTTATCAGGTTCTGGCCGCATCTCTTACATACTTTTCGCTGGGGGAGATCGTATTCACCAATATGGCCGGAGAAGAGACCGGCGAACAGTTTACGCCGAATGAATTTGCCATTGATGCTGCCTATTCAAGGTTGTTCTCCGATAATTTCAGTGGCGGAGTTGCATTCAGGTACATAAGATCAGATTTAACCGGGCGCGCATTTGTTCAGGGTATGGCTTCCAGAGCAGCCCAGGCTTTTGCAGCAGATGTTTCAGTTTATTACCGCAATGATATAAATCTTTCGAATACACCCGGTGAACTTGCACTTGGGATGAATATCTCCAACATTGGCAATAAAATAACCTATTCCGATAACCAGGATGCTCAGTTCATACCTATAAACCTTGGGATTGGCAGCTCACTGAGACTGGATCTTGACGATTATAACAGTATGACCTTTGCCCTTGACCTGAATAAACTTCTTGTCCCCACACCCCCTGTCTATTACCAGGATGGTCGGGAGGATGAAGATGGCAACCCAGTGATACGTGCAGGACGTGACCCGAATGTCTCGGTACCTATGGGAATGCTCCAGTCATTCTATGATGCCCCGGGCGGATTCAGGGAAGAACTGAGAGAGATATTCTACTCATTCGGTATGGAATACTGGTACCTTAATCAGTTTGCAGTAAGAGCAGGTTACTACCACGAACACGAGACAAAGGGTAACAGAAAATATTTTACCGCCGGAATAGGTCTTAAACTGAATGTTTTTGCTCTGGACGTAGCATACCTGGTAACTGTGCACAGGAACAACCCCCTTGCCAACACCCTCAGATTTTCATTGGCCTTTGATTTTGAAGGACTCAGAAGAAGCGGGACACAATGAAGCAAACTGCTAAAACTCATGGAATCCTATGAGGCTGCGAACAGGTATCGGCTTTGATGTTCATCAGCTCGTTCCGGAAAGAAAGCTGATACTTGGAGGAATAGAGATCCCGCACGATAAAGGTTGCAAGGCACACTCCGATGGAGACGTGCTTATACATGCAATATGCGATGCATTGCTTGGAGCAGCTGCACTTGGTGATATAGGCACCCATTTCCCTGATACAGATGATACCTACAGAGATATTGACAGCAGAATACTTCTTGAAAAAGTATATGCCCTGATAAAGGAAGAAGGATTTGATATATGTAACATTGATTGTGTTGTAACCCTTCAGAAACCTAAGATAAAAGAGTTCATCCCGGCCATCCGGGCTGAAATAGCAGGAATACTTGAAACAGATACGGCCGATGTGTCGGTCAAAGCAACAACAACGGAAAAACTGGGTTTTACCGGCCGGGAAGAGGGTATCGCTTCATGGGCATCTGTTTTACTCTCAAAACAATGAGGTTTAATCAGGTTATGGTTAATTAATGAAAAAGACCTATTTTCGCCTCTTAAACTTTTTTCACAAATCTTTTAATACGCAGTAAATGAATACAAAAAAAACTCTGGTGCTTGGAGCAAGTCCCAATTCGATCAGATTTTCATACAAGGCAGTTAAAAACCTTCAGAGGCATAATGTTCCTGTTGTGCCAGTAGGTATCAGAAACGGTGAAATAGGAGGTATTAAAATAATAAAGGGACATCCGCAGATTGATGATATTCACACCGTAACAATGTATGTTGGTCCCCCAAGGCAGAAAGAGTATTATTCATGGATACTATCCCTTCATCCGGAAAGGATAATTTTCAATCCAGGCACAGAAAACAGCGAGTTCATGGAAATGGCAAAAAAAGAGGGTATTGAGGTAATGGAGGACTGCACCCTTATTATGCTTAATTCAGGGAGGTACTGATCAGCAGCCGGCAACAATCTCACTGTCCGCTTATAAGATAATATAAGGTTAAAGCTGAATTTTCAGGTTACTGCTTCTCAAACAGAGCAACGAAATCATCACCATCTATCCTGTAGGTAAAGTTGATCCTTCTCAAATTGGATGCTGCAGTGCCACTGCCTGAAATGCGATAATTATTATTATGGGAATCCTGAACAGTCTGTGACGGAATTGAAATGTTCAGGCCGCTTACATTTGCTGTTACTTCGGCCACCATATCCAGATTTGAAAAATTACCTATGATAATCCGGCTGTCGTCTCCGGAGTAATATTCTATACCTACCTCGAAATATTGCGGGTCGAAAGCATCGCTGTTTTCAGTAACCCTCCATGTGCCCTCAAGGGAGCGGGGACCAAAGATTTCGTCGTCGCATGAGATAACTGCAAGTGAAACAAGCACCATAAAAATTAACAGCCTGAATCTATTCATAGAATAATTATTTAAACAACTGATCCAGTAAACCATCATCCACAAGATTGGGCATAGTTACGTTAAGCAGTGGTGTACGGTGCATCTCAAGTTCGATCGCCTTCATGGCTCCCTTATTACGGGCCCAGCTTCTGCGGGCAATACCATTGTTAACATCCCAGTGAAGCATCATTGCCAGCTTCCGGTCAGCCTCGGGTGAACCGTCCAGAAGCATGCCGAAACCACCGTTGATAACCTCCCCCCAGCCTACTCCGCCACCGTTGTGGAGAGAGACCCATGTAGCACCGCGAAACGAGTCTCCTATGGCATTATGGACAGACATATCGGCAGTGAAAGCCGATCCGTCATAAATATCGGATGTCTCCCTGAATGGCGAATCTGTGCCGGATACATCGTGATGATCGCGGCCGAGGATAACCGGTGCTGATATCCTGCCCTCACGTATAGCCTTGTTGAAGGCAGCAGCAATGCTGAGGCGTCCGCGTGAATCGGCATAGAGGATCCGTGCCTGGGAGCCTACTACAAGGTTATTCCTGCCGGCCTCCCTGATCCATAACAGGTTATCCTCCAGCTGGGAACGTATTTCAGAATGTGCATCTTCAAGCATTTCTTCAATCACCTCTGCAGCGATGATATCGGTTACCTCAAGGTCTTGCGGATCGGAGGATGCACAAACCCACCTGAAGGGTCCGAAACCGTAATCAAAGAAAAGGGGGCCCATTATATCCTGAACGTAAGACGGATACCTGTAACCGCCTTTATCATCAAAAATATCTGCCCCGGCCCGTCCCGCTTCTAGAAGAAATGCATTGCCGTAATCCCAGAAATACATGCCCTGCGCAACAAGCTTATTTACAGCTTCAACATGACGGCGAAGGGATTGGTGCACATGTTCCCTGAACCTGTCCGCGTCATCGGCCATCATCCTGTTGGCCTCATCAAAACTTAATCCCACAGGATAGTAACCTCCCCCGTAGGGATTATGGAGTGATGTCTGGTCAGATCCAAGTTCAACCGGCACCTTTTCGGAAACCAGTTTTTCCAGAAGATCAACAACATTACCCTGATATGCAAGCGATACTGCCTCCTTTTTTTCTTTTGCAATGACAGCGCGCCTGACCAGTCTTCCGGGGTCATCATACACCTCATCGACCCATCCCTGTGAATACCTTATCCCGGTTGCCTTCGGATTAACCTCAGCCACAAGGCAGATACCCCCTGCAATAACAGTTGCCTTTGGCTGCGCACCTGACATCCCTCCCAATCCGCTGGTAACAAAAATCTTTCCCTCAAGTCCCCCATCCTTTACCCCGGCCCTCAGCCTGCCGGCATTCATCACTGTAATTGTTGTTCCGTGCACTATTCCCTGGGGACCGATATACATGAATGATCCGGCCGTCATTTGTCCGTACTGACTTACTCCCATGGCATTGAACTTTTCGTATTCCTCTTTCGAGGAATAATT
>SLKJ01000131.1 GCA_007134675.1 Bacteroidales bacterium | reverse complement strand
GCAATATCAATCCTGATCCTGGCGGTAATGTCAGTCCTTGTTACCATCCGCAGGCCGGCCGCCTTTACCTGACATAAAAATCGAGAAGCAGCTTGTCATCAATCCAGGCCTGCAGCCTGTCCCCTATCCTGACCGGACCAACCCCCGCAGGTGTACCGGTAAAAATAAGATCACCTATCTTAAGAGTAATGAAACGTGAGACATAGGATATTATCTGATCAAAGGAGAAAATCATATCGGACGAATTACCCCTCTGCACTGTTTTTCCGTTAACATCAAGGCGAATGGAGATGTTACCGGTGTCGCCTAAATCTTTCTTTTGAAGGAACCCTCCAAGGGGGGCCGAATTATCAAATGCCTTGGCTATCTCCCACGGATGTCCCTTTTCCTTACATTCCCGCTGGAGATCGCGGGCGGTGAAGTCAATTCCCACCCCTATCTCATCATAGTAACGGCAGGCAAATTCATTAGCAATATTACGTCCAAGTCTTTTTATTTTCAGAACAAACTCGACCTCATGGTGTATTTCAGATGAGAAATCGGGATGAAAAAAGGGCTTGTTATTGCGGACTAATGCTGTGTCAGGTTTGAGAAAGAGAACCGGTATTTCCGGTATAAGGCTTTTCATTTCTCTTATGTGATCTGAATAATTGCTTCCTATACATATTATTTTCATTGCTGGCCGGCAATCTATCTGTTAAACTTCCTTAGCCTGATGTTAGTCAGAACCTTCTTGGTATAGAGGGGAAAATCGGCATTCATTATCCATCCGTAATACCCTGGATCTTTTTCCAGGACCTCCTCAACCGGAACTCCCTTATACTTACCAAAATTGATAATCTCTACATCCTGATCATTGTAGATAATTCTTCCCATATAATCTACATTCCTGGTATGGGCAGAAAAGCCGGAAAGGGCATCGACATCATTCTCCAGGTCACTGTACCTCGCAATCTGCGCCTTCAGAATTTCAAATGTTGCCCGGGTATCAGCCTCTGCACTATGCGCATTATCAAGCTCCCTGTTGCAATAGAACCTGTATGCGGCAGCAAGGTTCCGTTGCTCCATCTTCATGAAAATTACCATAACATCAACAAATTTCCGCTTTTTAAGATCAAAGTCCACTTTCGTCCTCAAAAACTCCTCAGCCAGCAGTGGAATATCAAACTTATTGGAATTGAAACCGGCAAAATCACATCCATCAAATTCATTGACGAGGGTTTGTGCAATCTGCTGGAAAGTAGGCGAATCTTTAATATCATCATAAGATATTCCATGGATGGCAGTAGCCTCGGGTGATATGGGTATTTGTGGATTAATGCGCCATGTTCTGGTCTCTTCGCTGCCGTCCGGATAAACCTTAAGGTATGACAATTCTACAATACGGTCCTTTACCACATCCGCACCTGTGGTTTCCAGATCAAAAAATATAAGTGGATTTCTAAGTTTAAGTTTCATGAACCTAAACGTTAATCATCATCGGCATCAGCAACATCAGAAGGTCTTCATCGTCACTATCCTTTTCTGCCGGCAGCAATAACCCTGCCCTTGAAGGATCACTGAGTTCCATAATAACTTCCCTTGATGGCAGATTATTCAGTATCTCCACCAGGAAGGTGGACTTAAACCCGATTTCCATTTCGTCACCATCATACTGGCATTGCAGTTTTTCATATGCTGAAATACTGAAATCAATATCCTGTGCAGATACTGTTATCTGGTTCCTGGCAAGATCCAGTTTAACCAGGTTACTGGCCTGACTTGAAAATACTGATACGCGCCGGAGACTGTTTATAAAATCAAGCCGGTCTACTATCAGCTTATTTGGATTATCTGAAGGGATAACTGAACTGTAGTTTGGATAATTGCCTTCTACCAGTCGGCTTATCAGTTTATAATCTGTAAGTGTAAAAAGGGCATTCTTATCATCAAACTCAATGATTACATCATTCTTTTCACGTGCAACAATATTCCTCAGCAGGGAAGCAGGTTTTTTAGGCAAAATAAATGACGACTCTGCTTCGGTCTGGACGTCGAATCTCTTGTAGCGCACAAGCTTATGAGCATCTGATGCTACAAAAGTCAAATTATCAGACGAAAAGTCAAGGTATATTCCGTTCATCACAGGCCTGAGCTCATCCTCTGCCGTTGCAAATATTGTTTTTGAGATGCCATTGAGCAGCACATCAGGACCCATTCTTACGGACAGTTTCATATCATCCTTAAGAACCGGGTATTGCGGAAAATCATCCCCGCTCTGCCCCGTTATAGTGAACTTACCATTCTCAGTGGTGATAACAACGGAAAAATCATCCGTTGAAATGTCAAAAGTAAGGGGCTGATCGGGAAATTCTTTAAGGGTATCGTTAAGTAGCCTTGCAGGAATAGCGATTAAGCCATCTCCCGAGGTATTGTCCAGATGAATCCTTGTAGTAAGTGTTGATTCCAGGTCAGAGGCTGTTATAACCAGCTCATTATCCTGTAGCTTAAACAGAAAATTATCCAGAATGGGTAAGGTATTTTTTGTACTGATAACCCTGCTTATGGCCTGCAGGTGATTAAGCAGATCAATGCTGGAAATAACAAACTTCATAGAAATAGATTTAGTTTACATTAATAAATTAGGTCTAAAAAGGTTTAACTGCTGTGTTTAAGTGTATGTTACGGACAGAATAGAAATTACCAATAATACAAAAAAAAATAACCTGAACAATATGAGGGGGAATGTTTATCATTGTCGGGAATAAAAATAGGAGGCAGACCTCAGCAGAAGATCAACGTGATGATAGGGGACTACTATCATATCGGATTTTTCATTAATAAGGGCATGGAGCCGGAAAAGGTCAAACTTCACAGAGTTGGTATTTTCTCCGGCATTAGTAACTATTTTGTGGAATAATGCCTCTGAAACTGCACCGTCGCGATCGGTAACTCTTACAAGATGATCATAATTAGCATTTAACAGCGAATCTAAAAGTAGCCTTTCTTCGCGATTTGCCATTCTTTCAAACGGGACGTAAAAAAAATTGGCAAGATACCTCACAGCAAGTGAATCACTTATTCCCTCCTGCAATTCCCCTCCGGGGTAGCTGTACAGGGTGAATTCACCGTCAGGCGACTGTCTGAGTATAAATGACCCCTCCTCCTCTTCACGATGATGGACAAATACTTCAGCAATATCATTTAAACGTAAATTAAAAAGAACGTCTGTTCTCCAGTAGCCCTCATCAGGTACAAATAAGGAGGCTGCGTTACCCCCAAATCCCAGCACCTCAATACTGTAAGGTCGTGAAGAGCCCTTCCTGAGCATATAGGTTGGTGAATTGCCTCCCTCAGAGTAAACATAATATGTCCTGGACCTCCTTCCTTTGACTATCTCAATGATGACTGGCTCCTGCCGGATTTTTTCCATGATCCTGTCCTGCATATAAAGGGGTGCGGGACCACTGACCCTGAGCCGGCCAAATGTCTGCAGAAGCAGCTCTACAGCCTTTTCCCTGGCTTCGAAACGTGAATTGATCAGCCAGTGCCCATCCTCTTTTTCAAGAACTACCATATCTTCATCGCTGCTTATTTTGACCTTGTCTATCCTTTCATAATCGGTTATTGCAAAGTCCGTCTCCCTCCGGTTAAGGGTTGTTCCGCTCCTGTATTTATGGAGTATCAGAGCAACAATTGCAAGCAGGATGAAACCAGTTATATGCAACCTGTATTTCTGCATACTTTGTTCATGTTATTTTGTCCGACCAATTCTGACCGGTTTTTTTCACTCAGCCTGTCTTATCAGGTGGCAAATAGCCTCCTCCTTGACCAGTTGAATAGCAGACCGAAAAAGACAACAATAAAAGGTGGTAATGCCAGATTGATAACCTGCCACATTGTACGCTGCTCTCTCACCCTGGCCCTGTCGAGAAGACGCAGTTGCAGTTCCCTGGTCCTTAAATTCATTAGTCCTGCTTCATCGAGCAGGTAATTGAGGGAATTCAAAATAAACTCCCGGTTACCGAAGGTCTGCCCTGAATACCTGTCATATCCCAGTGGTAAAGGTTCAGGAACACCACCCGATACGGTAATGTCATTTCTGATTATGTCGCCATCCGCCACCACCAGCATACGGGTCCTCTCCCCTTTATCCCGGAAATCCGGATCTTCACGGCCAATGATTCCTGAAATTACACGGTTGGCAAAAACTGAGCTAAATTTTCCCTCAAGGAGAACAGCAACAGGCTGATGCGGCATATTGAACTCATGGCGGTCCGGTTCCCTTCTGGCAGTCTCAAGACTTATCATCCGGGGAGCATTTACCACCCTGGTGGCGGAGGAGGTGCGCAACAAAACTTCGCGGTTAATTAAGGGATCAGTGCCAACAGTATCTATTACACTTGCGAATTCAGCCTTCACATAATTCAGTCCCCGCGTCACGGGATGGCTGTCATTACCTGCAAGCAGGGGTGAATAATACCACGGGGCAGGGACAAACCGTGGCTGCTCATCAGCCAAAGCCACATTGACCGGTATCAGGAGACAGTGCATATCCATTACAAGATTGGGATTGAGGCGCACCCCGTAACGGAACAGCTGGTCGTCCAGATTAAGGTCCTTGATAAGAGCAATGGCCTCACTTTGCCATGTAAGGCTGTCCAGGTCAATCGCCACAGGATCAATAAACCACATCACCCTGCCTCCGTTCAGGATATACTGGTCTATTATATACTTCTCAGTTTCAGTAAAAGGTTTCAGAGGCTTTGCTATGATCAAAGCGTGATAATCATCAAGGCAGGACAGATCAGCCTCATCAATCCGTCCCCTGTAAATATCATAATACCGTGCTATGGCATCACTTATTCCTGCCACCAGAAGCTCATCAAGCTCGCCGTGCCCCTCGAGGAAAGCAACTTTTTTGGTTTCAGGGCTTAACATGGTTTGAAAAGAACTGATAAATTCATATTCCAGACCCTGAATCGAATTGTTGAGATTCTGCTCAGCATGCAGGGCAGGATTATTCTTCAGGAGGTTGACCGGCATCTCCATTCCTTTATAGGAAACCAATGCCCCGGGGAAAACAAGTTTCTGTGAATGTCCGCCACCCCTCTCGGCAATTTCAATATTCGTTGCCCGTAATCCTTTACCATGAAGCTGTTTATGAAGATCATCCCGGACTGCACGGTCATCTATACCTGCCGGATCAATGAACTCATACTGGATCCGGTTGCCAACCAGTACCCTGAACTCATCAAGCATCTCATTTATAGCATTTCTCATTCGTCTGAACCCTACAGGCAGATCACCATCCAGGTAAACCCTGACATGCACAACATCATCAAGCTGACCCAGTATGTCATGTGTTACTGGCGACAGGGTGTACCTTTTATCAGCAGTCAGGTCAAACCTTAAAAAAACATGATTTGACACGAAACATATAAGTATGATTGAACCAATTAAAAAAGCAAGCCTGATAAGCTGTTGTTGTTTATGATTTCTTTTCTCCATTTTTTTAATCTACCATTTTCTGCTTTGTAGAACAGTGCGGGTTAAAAACACAAAAAAAGCAATAAGCGCCAGAAAATAGACTATGTCGCGGGTATCAACAACACCCCTGCTGATTGATCTGTAATGCTCATTTATGCCAAGGTATAATAATAATTCCTCAACCCTTAAAGGCACCGGAAGTCCACTTAACATTTCAAATCCTGTAAAAAAGAAGAAACAGAGCAGGACAGCTACAATAAAGGCAACTATCTGATTATCTGTAAGAGATGATGAGAACAGGCCAATAGCACCATAACAACTGGCAAGAAATATCAACCCTATATATGACCCCCATATTGCACCGGTATCAAGATTGCCGGGGGGGTTACCAAGGGTATGGACAGACCAGAAATAAATAAGCGTGGGCAAAACCGATATAATAACCAGTACAACGGCGGCGATAAACTTTGCCAGTACAATCTGAATATCGGTTAATGGCCTTACATGAAGAAGCTCCATCGTGCCGGACTTTTTCTCCTCTGCAAACATACGCATTGTGACAGCAGGCACAAGAAACAGAAATACCCAGGGAGCGATAATAAAAAGTGTGTCAAGAGTGGCATATCCACTATCCGGTATATTGAGCTCACCCGGAAAAACCCAAACAAAGAGTCCGCTGATAACCAGGAAAACTGCCACAACAACATAACCCGTAAGTGAACTGAAAAAGCTGCCGATTTCCTTTTTTACCAATGCAACCATTAATCAAATAGAATTTTTGACCCTTATAATTCAGATTATTCCAAAATCAAAATCAGTGCAGGTCATTTATATCGACTATTTTAACATCTGTATAGTAGAACTGCAATATATCAATAAAATTATATCCCCTTGCAGCCTTCTC
This sequence comes from Bacteroidales bacterium, assembly GCA_007134675.1. Taxonomy (GTDB): domain Bacteria; phylum Bacteroidota; class Bacteroidia; order Bacteroidales; family PUMT01; genus PXAP01. Next base: position 20,654 of record SLKJ01000131.1, on the reverse strand, counting down.
CATAGCTCCCTCCTGGCAAAGTCCGACCCCGTGCCCGTGCCCTCTGCCCTTTAAAAAAATATTCTTTCCGGGATTCTGCACTTCAATATCAAAGAATGCAGACCTCAGGTTCCAGTCACTTCTTATTTTACTGAATGGAATACTAAAACCGCCAATACTGTAATTGACAAACCGGCGATGCTGGCTGAAGCTGAATAGACTATTGTCAGCATGATCGCTGTTTTTCTTAAAACCCATGGATTCAAGATATGATCCCCACTCTGCTGCATCAATCCTCCTCTGCCACGCAGCACTTCGTCCTGACCGGCAGTAGGGATCAATCACTGAACGAAGATAAGGCCTGAATATAAGCCATAACTCTTCTGAATTAACGGTTTGGCCCCCGCAATTTGAATGATATGCGGCAGTAATCAGATTATTGTCTCCGCAGGTAAGTACCATCCCCGATGTGCCACTTACCGCTTTATAAACAGTCCTGTTCCCTGTCAACCGTCCCTTGTAAACCTGACAATGAACCTCATCACAAAGATGGAACCCCTCGTCTGCATGCCTGTAAATATTCCCATAAAGATATGTTCTCGAAATTATCGCCTGCACCTTATAAAATTCAGGATGAAACCCCAGGCCGGCCTCAGCCTCAACAACACCGGCAAGGTAAAGTTCCTCCTTAACTGCATTCAGAACTTTTATACGGCCAAAATCAACACTCAGATAAATACTGCCGTGATAATAGCCTCTTTCAATTGAAGGTTCCACTGACCTGATGCTGAACTCCCCATCTTCATCAATGGCTTCGAAGGAAACTGAGGTAAAAATACCCAGTCCCCCGGTCTGGTTTCTCAGAGCCAGCTTTTCCCCTGTCATCGAGACATAAACAAGATCATTTTCACCGGCAGCATATAGCTCATTCCCATCGGCCAGCAACCGGTACTTCCCCTTATCGGGAGAGATAACGAGGGCAGAAAGATTATGCTCATTTAATATGCTGATCGAAAAAGTTCCGGCATGGATCTGCATATTAACCAACAGTATCAGAAAACAAACCATAATAAACCTCTTTCTGTTCATTTTTGCTGAGTATTTGTTTCATCTCTGATATAACCGAATATTTTTTCAGCAGCCCTTTTTGAGGCACCCTGTTCTCCGAGTCTCAGTCTCAGATCCCTCATACCGGAAAGCATTCTTTTCCTGTAATTTTCGTCATACAATAGTTTGTTCAGTTCCTGTCTCAGGGTTGCTGTATTAAATTCATACTGTATAAGCTCCCTGACAACCATTTTTTCCATGATAAGATTGACAAGAGAAATGTACTCTACCCTGATAAACCTTTTTGCAATCTGATAGGATAAATAAGATCCGCGGTAACATACCACAAGCGGAACTCCCAGAAGTGCTGCCTCAAGAGTGGCCGTACCGCTGACAACCAGTGCTGCAACCGAATGCTGCAGAACAGGATAGGTCTGACTGAACAGAACAGGGACCTTATTCTCTGTATACCTCAGATAAATGTCAGGATTAACGGAGGGAGCTCCTGCTATTACAAATTGATAATCAGAAAAGTGTGGAATAACCGACAACATTACCGGGAGGCATTTCTTTATCTCCTGCAGACGGCTGCCTGCAAGAATCGAAATAACCGGTCTGCCGGAAAGTCCGTTTCTCCTGCTGAACTCTTCAGCATTCTCATCCTTGTATGCGCGGTTCTCAATTGCATCCAGCAAAGGATTTCCAACATAATCAACCTTATACCCGAAGTTACCGTAAAAACTGGTTTCAAACGGGAAAATAGTCAGCATATGGTCTACATACTTCTTTATTATCTTCACCCTTGACTGGTTCCATGCCCAGACCTTTGGGGATATATAATAAAAAACCGTTATCCCGAGCTTGTGTGCAAACCTGGCAATTCGGAGGTTAAACCCCGGATAGTCAATAAGTATAAGAGCATCGGGCATATATCCGGCAAGGTCTTTTTTACAGTGTCTTATCATTGCAAGGATATGTCCGGTATTTCTGAGCACCTCCCAGAATCCCATAAAACTGGTTTTGTTTATATGCTGCACCGGAGTACCACCGGCCGCAACCATCATATCTCCGCCCCAGAACCTGAATTCAGCATCAGGATCCAGCTCTCTCAATGAGTTCATTAAATGTGATCCGTGCAGATCACCAGAAGCTTCACCGGCAATGATATAATACCTCATAATTCAGGTTAAAACCCTAAAGAATAATACTACCAGAGCAAATACAAAAGTAGCCAGCACAACTCCGCGTGCTGAAAAGAGATAATTCTTTCTGATAAACAGATAAAATAATAGCAGGTTGGGAAGAATATTAAGGCTAAGAAGAGGTGAAAGGATTTCCCTGGAATATATGTGCCTTATAAACTCAGTAAACTCAATTTCCCTGTAACGAAAAAGGTAAAAAACAAGAAATGAAATCAGGGGAAGGATCAACCCTGCAACAAACCCTGTTTTTTGTGAATCAAGTTCTGGCTTTTGCATATCCGGATCTTAGTTTCTCCATTGCATTCAGGTCAGAAAAATCTATCCGTACAGGAACAACAGAAACATAATTGTTTTTGAGTGCCCATTCATCAGTATCTTCCGCATCGGGCTCATAATTCTCAAAATAGCCTGTAAGCCAGTAATAATCCCGACGATGTGGGTCAGTGCGCTTGTCAAATTCCTCTATCCATAAACCACGGGCCTGTCTGCAGACCTTTATACCCCTGATCTCATCAACAGAAAGCTTCGGAAAATTGACATTGAGGCAGACTCCCGGTGGCAGACCATCGAGGATTGTATGTTTTATAATTCTTTCTCCGTAAAGAACAGCTCCGGAAAAATCCGGTTTTGAAGAATAATCGGTTACAGAAAGCCCTATTGAAGGGATGGCATGAAGTCCCCCCTCTATCGCTGCTGCCATAGTACCGCTGTAAACTACTGATATGGATGAATTGGAACCGTGGTTTATACCTGATAACAGCAGGTCAGGCTTGCGATCCATGATCTGATTAATGGCAATTTTAACACAATCGGCCGGTGTTCCTGAGCATGAGTAAAACTGTGTTCCACCCTCTTCTTTCAATTTTTTTATCCGCAACGGATACTTAATGGTTATTGCATGCGACATGCCCGAACGTCCTTCATCAGGTGCAATAGCAACAACATCTCCCAGTTTTTCGGCAACCTCAATAAGGGTCTTCAGTCCTGGTGCATATATCCCGTCATCATTGGTTACCAGTATAAGAGGTCTGTTATTCGTTTTTTTCAAATTTTTTCCTTTCGTTCTTTTGTATTTTAATTTGCAAATATATTTATTTACGCCCTAGTTTCAATAAAACATTGGAGTTAAAATTTTGACAAACACAGGCATGCCGGAAATATATAATGATAAGTCTGTTTTTTCCTTACTTTTGCACAAACCGGCTGTCCGGGTATCTTAATAACAGGTATGACAAACGGGATCAAATAAAATAATCAAACAACACAACTTGTTTTTGAACAAATGAAGATTTCTTACAACTGGCTGAAGGAATATCTGCAAACAAACCTTACCCCCCTGCAAATATCTGAAATACTTACAAGTATTGGCCTCGAAGTTGAGGCGGTTGAAAAGTTCGAGTCGGCCAAAGGAAGTCCCGATTCAGCAGGAACCGGCAAAGATGCAGCACCTGAAGAACATCCTGACACTGACCAACTCCATGTTGAGCATTCCGATACTGTTTTTGAAATTGGCCTTACACCTAACCGGATTGATGCTGCCTCTCATTTTGGTGTTGCCCGTGACCTGGCGGCCTGGATTGGCCAGTCAGGGGAAGTAAAACTGAATCGTCCAGGTGTCAAACATTTTAAACCTGATAATAATGGCTACCCCATAGAAATAACCATCAAAGACCCGGCTGCCTGTATACGATACAGCGGACTTACCATTTCAGGAGTCAGGGTTGCACCCTCCCCGGCCTGGCTTCAGAACAGGCTAAAGGCCATTGGGCTGAACCCGATTAATAATGTGGTAGATATTACCAACTATGTGCTCCATGAGACCGGCCAGCCACTTCATGCCTTTAACGCGGACAGGATAAAAGGAAGAAAGATTATCGTGGGTTATCTGCCCGAAAATACCGGGCTCACTACCCTGGATGAAGTCGAACGTAAGCTTTCTTCCGAAGATCTTATAATATGCAACGCCGAAGAGGGTATGTGCATTGCAGGCGTAATGGGCGGGATTGGTTCAGGTGTGAATGAATCTGCTGTCAACATTTTTCTTGAAAGCGCCTGTTTCGACCCCGTATCCATCAGAAAATCAGCACGAAGGCACAGCATAAGCACCGATGCCTCCTTCCGTTTTGAACGCGGCTCTGACCCCTCCGCAACTATTTATGCACTTAAAAGAGCTGCTTTACTGATAAAAGAGATCGCGGGAGGGAAAATCTCATCAGAAGTTACAGATTCCTATCCGAATCCTGTAGAGCCGAACAGGCTTGATCTTGACCTTAAGTACGTCAGCCGGCTCACAGGAGAAGAAATACCTTCGCAGAAGATTAAAAGGATCCTGACACTGCTTGACTTCATTATAAGCAAAGAGGATAAAGGAAAGCTTTCGCTGGAAATACCCCTTTACAGGGTAGATGTTACCAGGCAGGCCGATGTGGTTGAGGAAATTTTGCGCATATACGGGTACAACAACATTCCGGTTCCGGACAATGTGCACTCCACACTTTCTTATTCTGAAAAACCGGATAAGGAAAAATATGAGCACACAATTGCCGACATGCTGACCAGTCTTGGTTTTAATGAGATTATGTCAAACTCGCTTACCAGATCATCTTATTATACTGATCTGACCAGCTTTCCTGACAAAAAAACTATAAGGATTCTTAATCCGCTGAGCACTGATCTGGACAGCTTGCGACAAACTCTTCTTTTTGGTGGACTTGAGGCAATATTGTATAATGTCAACAGAAAGAATCCAAATCTGAAGCTTTATGAATTCGGGAACATATACTGTTTCACAGGTAATGAAAAAGATAAGGGTGATCTGGATAAATACAGCGAATCCCGGAATCTGGCCCTTTTTATCTCCGGATCAACCGGAAAGACTCTCTGGAACAGACCGGACAGGAAATCGGATTTTTATGACATTAAAGCATATGTGGAACAGATAATCAGACGTACCGGTATCGACCCGGATATCCTTAACCATAAAGAGATAAAAAATGAGGTCCTGTTTTACGGACTTCAACTTTTTACCGGGGATGAGATAATTGCAGAATACGGATCTGTTCATCCATCAATACTCGAAAAAGCCGGTATAAAAACAGATGTTTTCTATGCCGACATCAGGTGGGACAAACTGGTCATGTTTTCCTCGAAAGAGAAAACAGTATATACCGAACTGCCAAGGTTCCCTGAAGTAAAGCGTGATCTGGCAATGGAACTGGACAGGGAAATCAGATTCCAGACAATAAAAGATATTGCTTTTGAAACTGAAAAAAAACTGCTCCGGAATATTACCCTCTTTGATATTTATGAAGGAGATAAAATTGGAGAAGGGAAAAAATCCTATGCTGTCAGTTTTATTCTGCAGGATATGGATGAGACTCTAAGGGATAAACAGATAGATGAGGTAATGAACAGAATTGCCAGGGCATTTGAAGAAAAAGCAGGGGCAAGGATAAGACGTTAATCCGGAATTATATTTCAGAATTTCAGATTAGAGTATAACAAAAACTATTACCGGCAGGTTTTATATATTGTATTTCAAACACTGAAGTATCACAAAACAACATAAATCTTAAACCTTTTCTTATGAAACGATCATTCACAATTACAGTATTTACAGTTCTCTTCATTATTGCCGGGACCTCCCTGGAGGCGTCCGGCCAATGGCGCTATGTAGACCATTCAACCGTTGAAGGTGTATCAATTCAATACAGATGGGCGCATTCGAGATGGCTGAACAGAAGCAGTCCCCTTGAGCTAAGGCTTAAGATAAAGAATAATAACGATTATCCCGTAGAAATAAGTTATGTAATTGATTTCTACATGGGTCCTGTGCATGAGGAGACCAGTGATGTTACAGAATTATGCATAAACCCCAAGCTTGCCAAGACCGGGAGAATAAACGGCATGTACTATCAGAGCAGCAGGCTCAGCAACCAGCAGCTTGAATCGGATGCCTTCAGCTGGGAGATACGTGATCTGAAAATAGAGAGGGTGGAGAGTTGCCGGTGAACCTGATCCACTGGCAAATGAAATTCAAATAAGTATATTTATCTACGTGGTTACTTTTGACCATACTGGATTTTTTTATATTTTTGAGCCCGGCAAATATCAACCAATTAACTAAATTATTATCATGGCTACTACAAAAAAGGTAAAAGGAATAATAGGAATACTTACAGGCGGGGGAGATGTTCCCGGACTGAACCCTGCCATCAGGGCGGTAACAATCAGGGCTCTTCGTGAAGGCTACAAAGTAATAGGCATACGCCGCGGATGGGCTGGCTTGATGGAAATGAAGCCTGACCCGAGGGCAAACAATAAACAGTATTACCTTGAACTGTCTGAAGAAATTGTAAACAGGGCCGGCAGGACAGGTGGCACATTCCTTCACAGCTCACGGACGAATCCCAGCAAGGTAAGGAAAGTACATGTCCCGGACCATCTTAAGGATAAATATAAGAATGAGATGAATGACCTTACCCCGGAAGTATTGAAGCACCTGGCGTTTCTGGGTATTAATTTCCTGATCCCGATCGGAGGGGACGATACATTAAGCTACGGTGTAAGATTATACAAGGAAGGGGTAAAGGTTATAGCTATCCCGAAAACTATGGACAATGATGTCCCAGGAACAGATTATTGCATCGGGTTCAGCACCTGTATAACGCGGACAATAATGATGACCCACATACTACGTACCTCAGCAGGGTCACATGAGCGTTTCCTTGTACTTGAAGTTTTCGGCAGATATGCGGGATTTACCGCCATGCTGCCAACTATGGCCGGGGCTGCAAACCGTTGCGTAATACCGGAGTACAAGTTCAACATGGACAAACTGACCAAGCTGATGGTAGAGGACCGGAAGAAAAACCCAAGCAACTATTCGGTTGTTCTGGTATCTGAAGGAGCCATGTTCGAAGGAGGAGAAATGGTTTTCCAGAGCCAGGAAAAAGATGCTTACGGACACGCCAAGCTGGGTGGTATCGGCGATCTTGTATCTAGTGAGATGGTAAGACTTTCGGCTAAATACAACAGCGGTGCTCCCATCAATGTTATCAACCAGAAACTGGGTTATCTTGTAAGAGGTGGTGACCCGGATGCTATTGATTCAATTGTACCGATGGCATTCGGCAATCTGGCACTTGACCTGATTCTTAAAGGCATTCACGGAAGGCTGGTAGTGCTTCAGAACGGCCGCTACGACAACGTGCCGATAGATGTAGTGACCAGCACCAAGAAACTGGTAGACGTTTCAAAGCACTACAACATTGACAGGCTTCGGCCGATTTACGAAAGCTTTGAAATGAAACCACTGTTCCTTATGACAGGTGAAACTGACAATTAAACAGCCGCAACCTAAAACCCTTGCCTTAAGCTAATGGTTGGCGACTACAAACCCCCATAGTGGACTTTCACCACCAAGTTAAACAGTCATGCACGGCACACATCAAAAAGGCCGGTCCTTAAAAAGAGCCGGCCTTTTTGATGCGTACAAATCAGGTTAATCAAAATATCAAAAAAGTTTTCCGTTGTTATTGCGGACAGATGCCTTTTTGTAAGCCAGGAGTTTATTTTCAGAATGAAAAATCAAATCCGACAGCAAAAACCATATTGTCACGATTGTAAATTTCGGAAACAGGAACAGAAGTTTCTCCGACCTGCTTGTTAAAGCTCCTGGAATCTTCATCGTAAAATGACATAAGGAATCCAAGGTTGATTGCAACCATCTCGTTTATTGCATACCTTCCACCAACTCCAAAATTATGTGTAGAAAGGCTGTGGCTAAGATCGCTGTGGTATGATTCATTCACTCCGGTTATTGTGCGAAGGTAACCGCCACTAACCAGCAGGCTGTTTGTAATATTGTATTCAAGCCCAAAGGCCAGCTCAATGAAATTGTTATCTATAACTTCTTCATTCGGAACAGGCACTCCACCGACAGTTTTTCCATAGTCGGCCGACCTGTCAAAGTAATAGTGGAAACCGGCAGCAAGATTAAGCTCGGGTGTTGCCTGGTAACCAGCTCCTATTGAAAGCATTGCAGGCATATCACTACGTATTTTGGCCCCGTCGGGGAACATCCCTCTTCCTGTTTCGTCAAGCAAAATTGTACCATCAATGGTTGTTTCATTCTCAAGCTCCAGTTTTGTAATAAATTCATACTTTATCCCTATATTAAACTGTTCACCTGGCCTGATGCTTACACCCAGCACCGGCGTTATTGCGCTTCCTTTCTGAACGGCATCCACCTCTATATCGGCAGTAGCCGCATCAATTACGTCGGCCGTAGCCAATGCTATTTCACGTTCGGTACCTGACAGATTCGCTGCAACTACATCCCTGAGATAACTGCCGGGCCTCATCCATCCTACATTAGCGGTGTTAACTTCAATGTTCCTGAGGTAACCTTCATAGCTGTTATTTGCTATAACGTACCTGGCACCTCCGTAGAAAGAAAGTACTTCATTCACCGCATAGGACACCCCCAGTTGTCCGCCATAGAAAATTGAGGTACCTTCGAAATTAATATCGTTCCTGTAGCCTGAAACACCATAAGCCGAAAGCATGGGCACCAAACCTGCAACATCCGCTTCAAAAGAGGGCAGCCCGTCTTCATAAAGGGCACCACCGCCCCCGCCAACAGGATTGAACCCGAAAGAAACAGCAAGGTTTCCTGTCTTGTATGCCGCATAGACACCTGGAAAAAAGGGAGCAGTAACACTACCTTCAAATTCATTATGGTTCAGGTAATTAAAGTCATTTCTGATGGATCTGTTCTGAAGAATAGTCTGGTTATTTAACGATAGATGGAATCCATCCGGGAGACTGGTAAGACCGGCCGGGTTGTAATAAACTGCATCAATATTAAGGGATGCATCACGTACCGGCATCCTTATGTAAGAGGCACTCTGATTCGTATTCGTCATAATGCCTCCGGTATAAGCAGTATTAGCTGCAAAACAGAAAACAAAAAACAAGACAAATAGTTTTTTCATAGTTAATGGTTTAGTGAGTAGTTTAAAAAAGATATTCTGCAAATGAACAAAAAATTTTTCGACCCAACTTCGAAAAAAACCCAAAGAATTAATTAAAATCCGCTAAACCTGACATCAGGATGATCCGGACTGACGAGAATCAACTCAGTAGACCTCAAGATATCAAGAGATTATATAGAACTGGTCGCAGGATTATTTTACTCCACTTTTTTTATGTTTTGAAGCTGACGCGTGCTACAGGGACTGAGTCGTGCGAAGAAAAATCCCCGTTGAGATATTTAAAGTAGGCCGTGATCGCTATCATAGCAGCATTGTCGGTAGTATAGGATGGTTTGGGAAGGAAAACCTCCCAGCCATTCTTATTTCCGTATTCAACAACGGCTTCCCTCAAGGCTGAGTTAGCAGCAACTCCGCCAGCAAGAGCTATTCTCTTCACACCGGTTTGCCGGGATGCCATGATTAGATTAGCAATGAGTATTTCAACGATAGTAAATTGTAATGAGGCACAAAGGTCATTTATATTTCCTTCGATGAATCGGGGATCGTTTTTTTGCCTGTCGCGCAAAAAATAGAGAAAAGAAGTTTTAAGTCCGCTGAAACTGTAATCGAGTCCCTGCAACGAAGGACGTGGAAACCTGAATGCATGAGGGTTACCCTGCTTGCTATTTCTGTCTATCCCGGGCCCTCCGGGGTATGGTATTCCCATGATCTTGGCACACTTATCAAAAGCTTCACCGGCTGCATCATCAATAGTTTGTCCCAGAACCTCAATGTCAAGATGATCCCTTACCATAACCAACTGGGTATGCCCGCCTGAAACGAGGAGGCAGATAAACGGAAAAGAGGGAAATGTCGGTTTGTTACCCTGTTCTTCGATAAAATGGACCAGGATGTGGGCATGAAGATGGTTCACTTCAATAAGGGGAATATTTCTGGCAAGTGCAAAACCTTTTGCAAATGATGCTCCAACAAGCAGTGATCCCATCAATCCCGGTCCCTTTGTAAAGCCAACTGCGGAAACTTCATCCCGGGTAATCCCGGCTTCTCTCAGGGCAAGCTCAACTACCGGAACAATATTCTGCTGATGAGCCCTGGATGCAAGTTCAGGTACCACTCCCCCATATTTCCTGTGAACATCCTGACCGGCAATAACATTTGACCTTATTATTCCGTCAGCAATAACCGCAGCAGATGTATCATCACACGATGACTCAATACCTAGAATGAATACTGACATTATTATTCATTAAATTAGCCAGATATAAACTTTTTTTTATTTTTTTGCGTTTGATTAGAAAATTCAAAGTTATCAAAAAAATATACAAGGCAGCAGCCGTACTTGCACTGATTATTCTGATTCTTCCGGTAGGAGCATATATTCTTGTGCAGTTACCAGAAGTGCAGACCTATCTGACACAGCAAATTGCAAAACAGATCTCAAAAAACCTTAATGCAAAATTTGATGTGGGGAGGGTAGATATTGTCTTTTTTAACAGGCTGTTATTAAGAGATATCTACATAGAAGACCAGGAAGGTAACACTTTACTTAGGGCAGGAAGGCTTTCTGCAACGATCCACCGGCTTAACACGACAAAAAGGTCCGTTGTATTCAATCAGATCATGCTCCATGATGCAGAGATAAATCTGCGTTCAGATGCAGATTCGGTGATGAACCTGCAATTCATTGTTGATGCCCTGAGATCTGAAGATACCACAAAGACCAGATGGGATATTGCAATCAACGCTGTTAATTTTAAAGACTCAAAACTCTCATTCAGAAGACATGACCCTGAAAGCAGGGAATACGGAATTAATTTTCAGGATATTGAACTCAGCCGCTTTAACTTTCTGGCAAACAGAATACACACTACCACAGATTCAGTGCATTTTAATATTATGTACCTGAATTTTACTGAAAAAAGCGGGTTCCGTCTTGATCATTTTTCATCTGAAAACAGCATATCATCCTCGGGTATTAATGTAAGGAACCTTAAGATTCTCACTCCGGGATCAAGATTGGACCTCGATCATTATGACATGAATTTTTTAGCACCGGAACCCTTTCGTGAATTTGTAAGCCGTGTTGATATCAACAGCAGTTTCAACCATTCTGTCATCAGTTTCAGGGATATCTCCTATTTCGCAAGAGGGCTTAAGGATTTTGATCTGGAAGTTGCTATGTCAGGTGAGGTTACCGGCACAATAGAAAACCTTAAAGGCAGAGGCATAAATATAAGTGGCTATCAGGAAACTGCGCTGGTTGCGGACTTCAATATGATTGGGCTACCTGATTTTAGTGAAACATTCATTTTTCTTGATCTTGACAATTTAACATCTTCAGCCGGAGACATACTGAAAATTGTCAGGCCCGTCCCGTCCGGTCCGGAAGATAACCTCCTGGCAAGCTTGTCAGCTTTGGGCAACTTCTCCTACAATGGAAAGTTTACAGGCTTTATTGATGATTTTGTTGCATACGGACAGCTTTCCACCGACCTGGGGACCCTCAGCACGGACATTTCTCTGCAGCCTGATACTGACAATATTCTGAATTTCAACGGGCGGCTGAATGCAAATCATTTCGATGCCGGATCACTTGCCGCATCTGATAATATTGGCAGAATTACCTTTAACGCAGGAATCGACGGGCAAATATCAACTCATTCAGGGATTTATGCAAACCTTGATGGGGTAATAGATTCCGTGCAGCTCTTTGATTATACCTACCGGCACGTTCAGCTTGCAGGAGAGCTTAATGAAAGGAATTTCGAAGGATCAGTATATATCAATGACCCCAATCTGGTACTTGAATTTCTTGGCACCATCAACCTTTCTGAAGATATACCGGAATTTGATTTCACAGCCAATGTGTCAGGAGCCCGTCTTTATGACCTAAAACTGCAAAAAGAAGACCCTGACCTTATGGTTTCTTTTTTTTCAACGGCTGGCTTCGAAGGGAATAATATTGATAACCTTAACGGAAGGATAAGCCTGGTTAATGCAGTTTTTGAAGATAGTGATCGGATTCTTGAAATTGATAATGTAAGTCTTGAGGCAACCGGCACTGACAGTTTAAGAAAAATCATTCTTTCTTCAAACCTTGCAGATGCGAAAATTTCCGGTAACTACAAATTTGCTGCAATAGCCAGATCCTACAACCAGTTCATAAACCATTTCATACCGTCTTATCCGGTGGATGAATCAAACCAGAATACTGAACATACCGACAATAGATTAACCTTTGAAGTACACATAAAAGATATTGAGGAATTCACAAAATTTTTCACCCCCGACTTATATCTTGCTTCAGGCACCAGTTTAAACGGGATCTACGACCCATCATCCCTTATTTCTGAATTAAAAGGGTTTACAAAGAAATTAAGGCTGAATCGCAACACTTTCCATAATCTTAAATTTGATACCAGTTCAGGTAGCGATGAGCTTTTTCGCATAAATTCCTTTGCAGACAAAATAATTTTAGCCAACCGATATGAATTGGAAAACATTAGTTTAACCTCAGGAATACTTAATGATAGTATTGGAATTAAACTTCTGTGGGACAATAAAGACAAAATTGCCTACAAGGGCAATGTTATGGCCTCGGTAAGCTTTGAAAAGAATCCCGGGAAAAAGTTACCACTTGCAAATATTGACCTTTATCCTTCCAGTATAGTTATAGCAGATTCCTTATGGCTGGTTTCCAGGAGCAGTATGAGAATTGATTCAACATCCTATGAAATTGAGAATTTTATTTTCGGCATGGACGGTCAGAGCTTTAAACTAGACGGCAAAATTTCAGAAGACACCCATGACTCACTGCATTTTGTCTTCAATAATATAAACCTTGAGAATGTTGAACTAATTACCTCTCTGGCCGGTTTTCATGCCGGAGGTATTGTTAACGGTTACGCAAGTCTTTCCGATATCTACAATAATACCGTATTCAGGACAGATCTGGGAATAGATGAGCTCACAATGAATTACCAGGATTTCGGGAATTTATCCATTTTAAGTGAATGGGATAATACCTCGCGAAGTATCAATATTCATACTTTCAGCCACAGGGGAGATGACCGTATAATAAATATCGAAGGAAAATATGTCCCGGAAGGAGGTATGCTTGACTTTAACCTTCAGCTTAATAAAATAAATCTGCGCACTTTTGATGGATACCTTGACGAGGTTTTTGCCAACCTGCGTGGTATTGCATCAGGTGAACTTGAACTTGAAGGTAATCTCCGGCAACCTTTGTTTAACGGAAAAATTCTTTTACAAAAAACCTCTTTTACGGTTGACTACCTGAAAACACCGTATAATTTCACTCATGAAGTTGAGATTATCAATAATCAGATCATTTTCGACAATCTTGTTGTTTATGATATAAACCATAATACCTGCCGGGCCAGTGGAAGGGTAACCAGTAACTATTTCCGCGATTTTGCATTAAACATCAACCTTTACCCCGAACGTTTCATGGCACTGAATACACTAGAAAAGGACAATAACCTTTTCTACGGACGTGTGTTTGCCAGCGGACTTGTAAATATTACAGGGCCTACAGATAATATCACCATGGATATTTCTGCCCGGACCAACAGGAACACGCGGTTTTTTATACCTCTCCAGAAAAACACTGCATTGACCGATCTGCACTTCCTAAACTTTACCGGGGGAGAATCAATTGAGGATTACCAGGTTAATCAAACGGACTTCAGCAGATATGAAGTAGACCTGTCGGGAATTACACTTAATATAGATCTGGATGTTACCCCGGATGCAGAGGTGCAGATAATATTTGATTCTACAATAGGCGATATTATCCGTGGCAGGGGTAGTGGCTCATTTAAGCTGGGAATCAATTCGCTGGGGCAATTCAACATGTTCGGAGAATATATCATAGACCAGGGGGACTATTTATTCACCCTCCAGAATGTCATTAACAAGCGATTTGACATTGAGCGGGGAGGAAGGATATTATGGAGCGGTAACCCTGCAGATGCAAATGTTGACCTTAAAGCGGTATACAGGGTAAGAGCATCTTTGAGGCCAATACTGGGAGATTTCGGCAACGCCGGAGCCAGTGATGTCAGACGCCCTGTTGAATGTCATATCATTTTAAGAAACAAACTTATGTCGCCTGATATCAGATTTGAGATAGAACTCCCATCAGCCGGTCAGGAAATAAGAAGTTATTTGGAAGCCAGCCTGAATACAGAAGAAAAAAGAAACCGGCAGTTTCTTGCACTACTAGTTATAAGCAGTTTTCTGCCCGATCATGGCAGTGCAGGTCCCGACAGGGCAAGCAATCTCGGGGTGAGTGCCACCGAAGCCGGTATAAATACGGTAAGTGAATTTTTCTCCAACCAGCTCAGCAACTGGCTCTCGCAGGTCAGTCGCGACGTCAGTTTCGGGGTTAACTGGAGGCCCGGTGATGAAATATCCCCTGATGAGGTTGAAGTGGCCCTCTCAACACAGTTGCTCAATGACCGGATTAGCATTAACGGGCATGTTGATGTAGCAGGCCGGCAGACAAATACCAGCAATATTGTAGGAGATTTTGACGTTGATATAAAATTGAACCGCAGCGGAAAACTAAGACTAAAAGCATTCACAAGGGCAAATGACAACCTTATCAGGCCGCATCTTTCGCCGTATACCCAGGGAGTCGGACTGTTTTACAGGGAAGAGTTCGACAGCTTTGATGAGTTGATGAAGAGATACTGGAGCAGGTTATTCTCAACCAACAGAACAGAAGAGAAATAAAAACAGCCCCATCAGATTATGCATAGTTACAAAGGATATTATACAGGATATTATAAAAGATATTAACCATGGGGTTTCGACGGGTCTGAAACACTTAATTACCGTGACATGCGTTAATATCGTATTGTTAAGTCATTAGCGTTTTATAATTTGTACTAGTCAAATGATTGATGTAATTTTAGCAGATTATTTTTTTAACCAAAGAGCCAAATAACATAAATAATTTCACTTCGTTTTAGTAAATCTCAACAATTAAGTTAATATGAGCAATTTGATGTTACTCCAGATCAGCCTCGCAGAAAATCTGAATAATCTGGAACCCCTGCAGGAAGGCGAGCTCACCATGTCATACTGGGAGCTGGCTTTCAAGGGTGGATGGGTTATGATCCCTATTCTTGTTTTATCAATCATAGCAGTCTACATCTTCTTTGAGCGCTATTTCGCCATTAAAAAGGCTGAAAAGGTAGATTTTAACTTTATGAACAAGATCAAGGATTACATACACGATGATAAAATAGACTCAGCCGTCACCCTGTGCCAGTCCTCCGAAAACCCTGTTGCAAAGATGATAGAGAAAGGTATCAGCAGGATCGGCAGGCCTCTTAATGACATAAATGCGGCCATTGAAAATGTAGGAAAACTTGAAATATACAAACTTGAAAAGGGTTTGCCCACCCTTGCAACCGTTGCCGGTGCAGCACCCATGATTGGTTTTTTGGGTACCGTTATGGGGATGATCCGGGCATTCTATGATATGTCAAATGCAGGAGCCAATATAGATGTTTCTTTATTATCAAGTGGTATTTATACAGCTATGATCACCACAATGGCAGGGCTTATGGTTGGGATTGTAGCATTTCTGGCCTACAATGCGCTTGTAGCCAAAGTTGAAAAAGTAGTCTTCAGGCTTGAAGCAAATACCACAGAGTTCATGGACCTGCTCAATGAACCTGTCAATAATTAACTTTGTTCAGAAAAAAGGCAGTAAAATTTTATTAAACCAAATATTTGCCAAAAATGTCATTGCGCTCCAGAAATAAAATCCAGGCAGGATTCAGCATGTCAGGAATGACCGACATAGTTTTCCTTCTGCTTATTTTTTTCATGATCACCTCAACACTTATTGCACCAAATGCCCTTAAACTGCTTTTGCCGCAAAGCACACACCAGACAATGGCAAATCCGATAACTACGGTTTCCATTACAAGCAACTATGAGTATTATGTGGAAACAACACCAGTAGATATAGGAGATTTGGAACGGGTTTTGCAGGAAAGACTGGCAGGGGAACCTGATCCTACAATTTCACTTCATGTGGATCGCAGTGTTCCTATGGAACAGGTTGTCAGAGTAATGAATATTGCCAAAGATAACAGATACAGGTTAATACTGGCAACAAGCGCCCGATGATATGTGGGAGTTTTTCAAAAATAATAAAAGAGGGATTATCGGTACCACAATCTTTCATGTGGCAATAGCCCTTATTATTATTTTTCTTGGTTTCTCAACACCACTGCCTCTTCCCGGAGAAGAAGGAATAATAATAAATTTCGGAACAGATGATGAGGGTTTTGGCTTTACCCAACCGCAAAGGCAGGAGTCTGCGCCCCCAGTGCCCACTCCCCCTCCTCCCAGTGAACCTGAGGCTGTAGAAGAAATCATTACCCAGGATATGGAAGAGGCGCCATCCCTGCCCGTTCCTCAACCTGAAGAAGTCCGGCAACCCGAACCAGTTCAGCCTGTTGAACAACCGCAACCCGCTCCACCGGAAGAAACCGTACCAGAGGAAGTGGCTGAAGAGGTTCCTGAAAGAAGGCCAAACCCCAATGCGCTTTTTCCGGGCAGGACAGCAACCGGTGATACCGGCACCAGCGAGGGTGAAACAACCGGTCCCGGCAACCAGGGAAGGGAAACAGGAGCATCCGATTCACCCCACAGAACAGGAGGGGACACCGGAAGTCCCGACGGAATATCTTTCAGCCTTGACGGCAGAAGCTCAACATCCCTGCCATTGCCGGATTACACGCATCAGGTGGCAGGCACTGTTGTAGTGGATGTAAGAGTGGACCGGAATGGCTATGTAACCGATGCCAGACCTGGAGTGCGCGGTTCAACCACTACAAACATCAATCTTTTGACTGCTGCCCGAAGGGCCGCTGAACGGGCCAGATTCAATGTAGATCCCACTGCTCCGGCTTCCCAGCGGGGTACCATTACCTACCATTTCGTTCTTCAATAGTACCATAATTGATGGGCAGATTCTTAAATTTTTCAAAGTAACCCTAGTAACACAATATTAGCCCTGTTAACCTAATAGCCATAGTAGCCCTGTTATTCATGGCAACAAATTAGCCATGGTAGCCCGGGTAACCCTTACCACGCAAATTTTGGAAAACTGGCCATCAGGGAATTGACCTGCTGTTTTACACCTTTTATAACTTTTTCATCGGAAATGTTGAGTATAACCTGATCAATCAGTTCAACAATTTTCACCATATCCTTCTCTTTCATTCCTCTTGTTGTAACAGCAGGTGTTCCGATCCTTATTCCCGATGTCTGAAATGGTGAGCGGTCATCAAAGGGCACCATATTCTTATTCAGGGTTATATCAGCTTTAACGAGTGTATTTTCAACCACCTTGCCAGAAATTTCGGGGACTTTAGTGCGCAGATCTATCAACATTGAATGGTTATCGGTACCTCCGGAAATCACTTTGTATCCCTTTTCACTGAAGACACCTGACATTTCCGCAGCATTCTTTCCTACCTGCAACATGTAGTTTTTGAAATTATCAGATAAGGCCTCTTCAAAGGCAACAGCCTTGGCGGCAATAATATGTTCAAGAGGTCCGCCCTGGGTACCCGGGAATACTGCTGAATCAAGAATCTGAGACATCATTTTCACTTCCCCCTTCGGCGTTTTCAGTCCCCATGGATTTTCAAAATCGCTGCCCATAAGTATAATTCCTCCCCGTGGACCTCTGAGTGTCTTATGTGTAGTGGAGGTCACAATATGACAATGAGGAAAAGGGTTATTCAATATTCCCTTTGCAATAAAACCTGCAGGGTGTGCAATATCTGCCATAAGCAAGGCCCCGGCACTGTCAGCTATATCACGCATCCGTTTATAGTCCCAGTCCCTCGAATAAGCCGAGGCCCCGGCAACTATCAGTTTTGGCTTCTCCTTAAGCGCCAGCCGCTCCATCATATCATAATCCACCAGTCCGCTATCCTTTTTCACTTCATAAGCTACCGGTTTGTAAAGTATTCCGGAATAGTTTACAAATGAACCATGTGTAAGATGTCCGCCATGTGACAGATCAAGACCCAGAAAAACATCTCCTGGTTTAAGCACCGCCAGCATTACCGCAGCATTTGCCTGGGCCCCGGAATGCGGTTGCACATTGGCATATCCGGCATTGAATAACTTTTTAACCCTGTCTATAGCAAGTTGTTCAACCTCATCAATGAACTGACAGCCCCCGTAGTATCTTTTACCGGGATATCCCTCGGCATATTTATTGGTCAGGCAGGAACCCATGGCTTCCATGACCTGGTTGCTTACAAAATTTTCAGAAGCTATAAGTTCTATACCCTCCAACTGCCTTTTATCTTCCCTTTCTATCAAATCAAAGATTCTGGTGTCTCTTTCCATGCTGCATCATTTTTGAATGTTATTCACGATAAAATTTTACTTCGCGAAAATACATTTTTTGTTTTTAAAAAATACAATATAACACCGTCTCCGGTAAAAACAACAGGAAATCCGGAAACCTGACAGATGCTATTACAATCAGTCCCTAATATGCCGGCAAATAATCTCCATAAATGCATCCAGATCAATCGGTTTAGAGATGTATTCATCACAACCTGATTGCAGGCACCGATCCCTGTCTCCCGACATAGCATAGGAAGTATATGCAATAACAGGTATTGACGGCTCATGTGACTTGACCTGTCTGGTAAGCTCCAATCCGTCAACACCAGGAAGCTGTATATCCATGATAATCATGTCAGGAAGCTCTTCGTTTTTGATATATTTCATCAATTCTCTGCCATTTGTAAAATGTCTGAGAAATGCCCTGTGGCGGGAGAGAAGTTCTTCGATCAGTTGAAAACTGGGAAGATCATCATCGACGACAAAGATCCGCTTGTTAAAAATCTTATCGTTCATCCTGTAGAATTATGGTTAGCACTAAATCAAATATAGTACTTTTTTTTAAATACCTGCATCTACCTCCTGTAAATTAGTCGGATGAAAACTGCTGAAGGATTTTACGGTATGCTGAGAATATTTTGGATTTTGAGACAAATCCCACATATTTCATATTATCCACCACCGGAAGATTCCAGGCACCCGAATCTTCAAATTTTCTCATGACAGATTCCATATTCTCATCTGCTGACACCGTTTCAGGAGGGATTTCCATAACGTCTGTTACCTTTACATTATCGTATTGTGACGGTTTGAAGATTATTTCACGAATATTATCAAGCAGCACTACACCTAAAAGATAGTTATCCTCATCAACAACAGGGAAAATATTCCGTCTTGATTTGGATACGATTCTGACAAGTTCTCCAAGGCTGGCTTCCGGATGCACTGTTTTCAGATCAGTCTCAATTACCGGTCCCATCTTCATAAGTGTCAGCACTGCCCTGTCTTTGTGATGGGTAATCAATTCTCCCTTTGCGGCAAGCCTTTTTGTATAGATGGAATGAGGCTCAAAATACATTATTGTGATATAGGCTATCGCTGAAGTAATAATAAGCGGAATGAACAATTCATAACCTCCCGTAATTTCAGCAATCAAAAAAATTGCGGTAAGTGGTGCATGCATCACGCCTGCCATAACTCCCGCCATTCCAACCAGGGCAAAATTCCGTTCTGAAACATGTATAAAAGAAAAGTTATTGATCACAATTGCTGCAACAAAGCCTGTAACACCGCCCATATACAGGGAGGGGGCAAAAATTCCCCCCACTCCGCCGCTACCTGTGGTAGCGGCCATTGCAATAACTTTAAAAAAGAGGATAAAAATAAGAAAGCCCAGAAAGATCCAGTAGTTGTCCCTCATATCTGCTATCAGGCTGCCGGCAGCAATTTCAGTCGGATCACCTCCAAGCAATTCTCTGAGTGTGCCGTAACCCTCTCCGTAAAGGGGCGGAAACAGATAGATCAGCAGTCCCAGTATTGCTCCTCCATAAAATAACCGATGGTAGGGGCTAGACACCCTCTTCAGCCTTGACTCAACTTTCAGTGAACCCCATGTAAAGTAATATGACACCAAACCTGTAATTACACCCAGAATAATGTACCACGGAATATTTCCTAAAACAAATGGCTCATGAAGGGTAAAATAAAATACTGCCCCCTCGCCGAGCAGAAGGGTTGCAATTGTAGCTGCTGTTACAGCTGATATCAACAAGGGAATTATTGCCCACATGGTAAGATCAAGCATCAATACCTCGAGGCTGAAAATCATGGCTGCAATGGGTGATTTAAATATCCCGGCTATTGCGCCGGTTGCTCCGCAGGCAATCAACAGCGTAATAGTTTTATAGTCAAGCTTCAAAAACCTGCCAAGATTGGACCCAATAGATGCACCCGTAAGTACAATCGGAGCTTCAAGACCCACAGATCCGCCAAATCCGACTGTCATGGTACT